>DVLP01000206.1 GCA_018715445.1 Candidatus Avipropionibacterium avicola
CGACGACCCGGCCGCCCGCCAGGCCGGGGCCACCATCCGCACCCGGAGCCCGCTGTCGGTCGCCGTCACCTGGGAGGGCCTGCGGCGCGCGCGCCACATGACGCTGCTCGAGGTCTTGGACGCCGACGGCGAACTGGCCCGCCGGTTCGGCGAGGTCCCCGACTTCCGCGAGGGGATCCGTGCCCAGGTGATCGACAAGGACCACGACCCGCACTGGAGCCACTCCCGGGTCGAGGACGTCACCGCCGACGAGGTGGCCGCCCTCCTCGGACCTGACGCCTGACACGCCACCGGCGGTCGACCCGCGGTGGGCGTGGCACGATGCCGCCATGAGGCGCACACCGGAACTGGTCGCACGGATGCAGGGCTTCGGCACCACGATCTTTGCCGAGATGTCGGCCCTGGCCACCCGCACCGGGGCGATCAACCTCGGTCAGGGATTCCCCGACACCGACGGACCACCCGAGGTGCTGGCTGCCGCCCAGGCCGCCATCGCCGAGGGGCACAACCAGTACCCGCCGGGTCGCGGCATCGCAGAGCTGCGCACCGCGATCGCCGAGCACCAACGCCAGTGGTACGGGATCGAGCTCGACCCGGACACCGAGGTGCTGGTCACCGCCGGGGCGACCGAGGCGATCGCGGCCAGCCTGCTCGCGCTGTGCGAACCCGGCGACGAGGTGATCGCCCTGGAGCCGACCTATGACTCGTACGCCGCCTCCATCGCCCTGGCCGGCGCCCGACTGGTGCCGGTCCGGCTCCACTTCCCCGAGCACCGGGTCGACCTCGACGCCGTACGCGCCGCGGTCACCGACCGCACCCGACTGCTGTTGCTGAACAGCCCGCACAACCCGACCGGGCACGTGCTCGGTGAGGACGAGTTGCGGGGCCTGGCCGCGATCGCGGTGGAGCACGACCTGCTGGTCGTCAGCGACGAGGTCTACGAGCACCTGGTCTTCGACGAGCACCGCCACATCCCGATCGCCACCCTGCCCGGGATGGCCGAGCGGACCCTGACGATCTCCTCGGGTGGCAAGACCTTCTCCACCACCGGATGGAAGATCGGTTGGCTGAGCGGCCCGGCCGAGCTGGTCACCGCGGCCACCACGACCAAGCAGTTCCTGACCTTCGTCAACGGCGGTCCCTTCCAGTACGGGATCGCGGCCGGTCTGGCGCTGCCACCCGAACGGATCCACGCCCTGACCGTGCAACTGCAGGCCCAGCGGGATCTGTTGGTCGACGGACTGAGCCGGCTCGGGCTGACGCTGGCCCCCAGCGAGGGCACCTACTTCGTCACCGCCGATGTCGCAGCACTCGGGGCCACCGACTCGTACGAGTTCTGCCGGACCCTTCCCGAGCGCTGTGGCGTGGTGGCGATCCCGAGCCGGGTCTTCCACGTCGATCCCACCGGGGTGGAGACCCTGGTGCGGTTCGCCTTCTGCAAGCGACCCGAGGTCGTGGCCGAGGCCGTCAGTCGCCTGCAGCGGTGGTGACTGGCGGCCCCGAGAAGGCCCGGACTCGCTGACCAACGGCCGCACCCGAGCAGCCTTCGGACGGGTGGGCGTATTCCCGATGAGACAAAGAACACACTGATTCGTCCGGAACAGGACGGACGTGGGGTTGACAGGGCAGGGATGCCTACACTTGCAGTTGGTTGTTCGTGCGCTACTGAGGAAAGAGACCCGCTTCGTGCCCACAGTCCACTCTCTCGACCGGGTGGTCATCCGGTTCGCCGGTGACTCCGGCGACGGTATGCAGCTCACCGGTGACCGCTTCACCGCCGACTCCGCACTCTTCGGCAACGACATCTCGACGCTGCCGAACTTCCCCGCCGAGATCCGCGCCCCCCAGGGGACGCTGCCCGGCGTCTCGAGCTTCCAGGTGCACTTCGCCAACTACGACATCATGACCCCCGGCGATCGTCCCGACGTCCTGGTCGCGATGAACCCGGCCGCGCTGAAGGCCAACATCGCTGACCTGCCCCGGGGCGCGGTCATCATCGCCGACACCGCGGAGTTCACCAAGCGCAACCTGACCAAGGTCGGTTACGCCGCCGATCCCCTCACCGACGACAGCCTCGCCGACTACCAGGTCCACACCCTCGACCTGACCGGCATGACAGTGGCCGCGGTGAAGGAGTTCGGGCTGAACCGCAAGGACTCCTCACGCGCCAAGAACATGTTCGCCCTCGGCCTGCTGTCGTGGATGTACCACCGCCCGACCGAGCACACGATCTCCTTCCTGGGTGAGAAGTTCGCGAAGAAGCCCGACATCCGCGACGCCAACATCACCGCCTTCAAGACCGGGTACGCCTTCGGGGAGACCACCGAGGCCTTCGCCGTACGGTACGAGGTCGCCCCGGCCCCGATGCCGCCCGGCGACTACCGCCAGATCAGCGGTAACGTGGCGCTGGCGTACGGGCTGATGGCCGGTGCCCAGAAGTCCGGTCTGCCGTTGTTCCTGGGTGCCTACCCGATCACCCCGGCCTCGGACGTGCTGCACGAGCTCAGCAAGCACAAGCGTTTCGGGGTGACCACCTTCCAGGCCGAGGACGAGATCGCCGCGGTCGGTGCCGCCCTGGGCGCCAGCTTCGCCGGCCACCTCGGGGTGACCACGTCGTCGGGCCCGGGCATCGCCCTCAAGGCCGAGACGATCGGCCTGGCCGTGATGACCGAGCTGCCCATGGTGGTCTGCGACATCCAGCGCGCCGGACCCTCCACCGGCATGCCCACCAAGACCGAGCAGTCGGACCTGTTGCAGGTGATGTTCGGCCGCAACGGTGAGGCACCGGTCCCGGTGCTCGCCGCCCAGTCCCCCTCGGACTGCTTCAACACCGCCGTGGAGGCGGTCCGGCTGGCGATCACGTACCGCACCCCGGTCTTCGTGCTCTCCGACGGTTACCTGGCCAACGGGGCCGAGCCGTGGAAGGTGCCCGAGCTGTCCGCGATCCCGCCGATCGAGCCAAACTTCGCCACCGAACCCAACGCGACCGATGCCAAGGGCAACCCGGCATTCCTTCCGTACAAGAGGGATCCCGAGACCTTGGCCCGTCCGTGGGCCATCCCCGGGACCGCCGGACTGGAGCACCGGATCGGCGGCATCGAGAAGGATGCCGAGACCGGCAACGTCTCCTACGACCCGGCCAACCACGATGCGATGGTGCGCACCCGGCAGGCCAAGGTCGACCGGATCGCCGAGGTGCTGCCCCCGCTCGAGGTCGACGACCCGAGCGGCGAGGCCAAGGTGCTGGTGCTGGGGTGGGGATCGACCTACGGTCCGATCACCGCAGCCGTCCGTCGGGTACGGGCCACCGGACGCGCCGTGGCCCAGACCCACATCCGCCACCTGAACCCGTTCCCGAGCAATCTCGGCGAGGTCCTGCGCAGCTACGAGCGCGTGATCGTACCGGAGATGAACCTCGGACAGCTCGCGATGCTGCTGCGCTCGACCTATCTGGTCGACGTGCACAGCTACTCCCGCGTGCGTGGCCTGCCGATCTCGCTCAGCGAGCTCGCCGTCGATCTGCAGACCGAGATCGACGCCCTGACCCCTGCGCCGGGCGCCCCGGCGAACGAGACCGTCCTGGAGACCCAGTCATGAGTGCCGAAACCATCACCCCTCCCGAGCGGAAGGGTCTGCTCGGCGTCCCCCTCGCCATGGAGCCGTTGAACCGCAAGGACTTCACCTCCGACCAGGAGGTCCGCTGGTGCCCCGGTTGTGGCGACTACGCCATCCTGGCGGCCTTCCTCGGCCTGATGCCGGACCTGGGCATGCGTCGTGAGAACACCGTCATCGTGTCCGGGATCGGCTGCTCGTCACGCTTCCCGTACTACGTCGACTCGTACGGGATGCACTCGATCCACGGTCGTGCACCGGCCATCGCGACCGGCGTCGCGACCGCCCGCGAGGACCTGGCCGTCTTCGTGGTGACCGGTGACGGTGATGCGCTGTCGATCGGCGGCAATCACCTGATCCATGCCCTGCGCCGCAACGTCAACATCACGATCCTGCTGTTCAACAACCGGATCTACGGGCTCACCAAGGGCCAGTACTCCCCCACCTCGGAGGCCGGCAAGGTCACCAAGTCCACCCCGCTCGGCTCGGTCGACGCACCGTTCAACCCACTGTCGGTGGCCCTGGGGGCTGAAGCGTCCTTCGTGGCCCGCTCGGTCGACTCGGACCGCAAGCACCTCACCGAGGTGCTGACCGCGGCTGCCGCCCACCGCGGCGCGTCGTTCGTCGAGATCTACCAGAACTGCCCGATCTTCAACGACGGCGCCTTCGACCAGATCAAGGACCGCGACAGCGCCGACGAGTCTCTGATCCGGCTGCGCCACGGTGAGCCGATCGTCTTCGGCGCCGAGGACCGGTTGGGCGTGCGGCGTGACCCGGCGACCGGTGCGCTCGAGATCGTCGAGACCGCTGAGGTGGCCGTCAGCGACCTGGTGGTCCACGACGCCCACAGCGAGGACCCCTCGTACGCCTTCGCGCTGTCGCGGTTGACCTCGGTGGGCGAGCTGACCCGAGCACCGATCGGGATCCTGCGCTCGGTCGAGCGTCCCTCGTACGACGACCAGACCCGTGAGCAGCTCACCGCCGCCAGTGGTGGGGCCAACCCGACCGAGGAGCAGTTGCAGCAGCTCATCCTGGGCCGTGACACCTGGACCGTCGCCGGCTGAGCTCACGCGGCGATCCGGACCCTCGCTCCGATAGAATCCCGCTCG
>DVLP01000207.1 GCA_018715445.1 Candidatus Avipropionibacterium avicola
AGTAGATGTCGTAGTCGATCAGTGCGCCCTCGTCGTCGGTGCGGATGAAGCCTCGCTCGACGAACAGCGCATTCAGGTTCGTGTGCTGCTCGACATCGATCTGGCCGTGGTCGGAGATGATCGCGATGTTCGTACGATCACGGTCACCGGTGTGGTCAAGCACCTCGAGGTACGACACCAGCGCGGCATCCACCCGTGCGAGAGTCTCGGCCACATGGGGGCCGTTGACCCCGTGGAGGTGGCGGGCGAAGTCGAGTGCGGTGAGGTGCACGAACATGACATCGGGTCGTTGCTCGGCGAGGATCCGGGCCGACACGTGGTCGACGAAGTCCAGGTAGCGACCCTTGGTCGAGGGCGGATGGATCAGGTCGAGGTGCGGCACCACGTACCGTTCGAAGGACTGCTCATTGGTGGTCTGGCGGTACTGGTCGGTGAGGCTGGCGAACAGTTGTGGGCTGGCGATCTCCGGCACCAGCCAGTCCACGTCGGGCTCGTTGGCCGTCACCGGCCACTGCACGGCCGCCGTACTCAGCCCGGCCTGCTTGGCCGCGGCAAAGATGGTCGGGACCCGCAGCATCCGACTGTCCCAGAACCACACCGACGGTTTGGTGGCTGGATCGAACAGCGTGTTGTTGTGGACCCCACTCAGCGCTGGCCGACATCCGGTGATCTGCGCGGCATGGTTCGGATAGGTCAGGGAGGGGTAGACGCCTTCGACCTCAGCAAAGGAAGCGGACTCGAGGATCGACGAAAATCCGGGGAGCTCCCTCGCCAGCACAATGTCGTCGAACTGCATCGCATCCACCGAGACCACAAGCAGTTTTTCGCTCATGTGAAGAACTTGCCCCTTCCTGCCGTGGGACGGGATCACCCCAGCGTCAGCACTGTGGGCCTGACGCTAGGGAGCCGGGGCGTCCACGTTCAAGTAAAAAGGTTTACTGCCATCCGCGACCTGCCGATGGTGGCCGCCGGCGCCGGTCCTGTGAAACCTTGCACCCCATGGACAGCGATGAGATCCTCGCTCTGCTGATGGACACGGCAGCAGAGGTGATCACCCCGCGTTTCCGGTCCCTGACCAGCCAGGACATCGCTCAGAAGGATCCTGGCGACCTCGTGACCGTGGCCGACCGGGAGGCCGAGGTCATCATCACGGCAGCACTGCGCGACCGCTTCCCTGCCGCCGTCGTGGTGGGCGAGGAGGCAACAGCCGCCGATCCGGCGATCATGGACGCATTCAGCTCCGCCGAGCATGCCTTCACCGTCGATCCACTCGACGGCACGAAGAACTTCGTCGAGGGCAGCCCGGACTACGCCGTCATGGTCGCCGAGCTCCGCGGGGGCCGACCGGTCCGCAGCTGGATCTGGCAGCCGGAGGCGGCTCTCGCGTACGTCGCCGAGTCCGGTGGCGGTGTGTGGCGCAACGGTGTTCGGCTCGAGCCGGTGTCGCCCACCCGAGCACACGACACGCTGCCACGCGGAGCGACATCGGTGAGCCTGCGTACCGCGCCGAAGGGCTTGGCCGCACTCACCACGCCCCCGTGGAGTGCGGGGATGGCACATCTTGCCGTCCTCACCGGCCAGCTCGACTTCGTCCTGTTCCGCAAGGACTGGCCCTGGGACCACGTACCAGGGGTCCTGATGGCCACCGAGCTCGCCGGCCGTGTCGGCCGCCTCGACGGCACGCCCTACGACCCACGCCGACGTCAAGGATGGCTGCTGTCGGCCTCCACGACGCAGATGTTCGAGACCGTGCGCGGCCCGCTCTGCGAGGCCCTCGACGCCGGAGGCCATGACGCACGGCCGACAGGGCAGAGCTGAAGCGGTAAAGCGATTTTACTTGCCCGGGCACACCGAATCTTCCTAGCCTCCTGACCGTTGATCGCGACGCGTCATCGTGTCTCCAGCGAAGGGAAACACCACCATGAACCTCACACGCAGGACAGTGCTGGCCTCGGCCGGAGCCTTGGCCGCATTTGCAGGAGTGTCGGGGTGCTCGGGAAGCAACAATGATGACCCGGATGCTCCCATCACGATCGCTCTGGGCGGGTCGGCGAACAACTACATCCCTGATCCGGACAACGTCATCTCCCAGGAGATCAAGAAGGCCACCGAGGTCAACGTGGTGGCCGGCGCAATGCCCGAGGACATCGCTGCCTCACTGGCGGCAGGTGACTCCCCCGATGTGTTCCGGGTGACCCGCAATCAGCTGAATGCCTTTGTCGACCAGGGTCTGGTCCTTGACCTGAGCCCGTACGAGGACCAGTTGGGCACCTACGTGGACTTCGTCGGACAGGAAGCCGCGGACCGAGGGCGGGTCGATCAGAAGTTGAGCGCCATTGCGCGCTACCCGAACGATGTCAACGGCCTCACCTACTGGATCCGCCAGGACTGGTTGGACAAGCTCGACCTCGAGATCCCCAGCACGGTTGAGGAGTTCGCCGAGGTGCTGACGGCCTTCACCCAGGAAGACCCCGACCAGAACGGCAAGGGTGACACCTTCGGCCTCACCGGTGCTTCGCCGGACCAGACCTTCCGGCCGTTGTGGGGCTCGTTCGGGACCCCTGGCCCCGGCACGATCTACGTCGACGATGCGCGACAGGTCCGCTCCGGCTACGACGACGACGGCATCACCGAGGCCATCAGCTACATCGCTGGTCTGCACACCTCCAAGCTGATCGACCCGGACAGCTACTCGGTGTCGGCATCCGAGGCCCGGGACCGCGGGTTCCAGGGCACGGCAGGCGTGCTGGCCCAGGCCTGGACCGAGGTCAAGAAGACCCAGGCCGTCGAGCTTTCGAAAGCTGCCAACCCGGACGCCGAATGGGTCCAGCTGGACCTCTTCCCGCAGCAGGACGGTTCGCCGAGCTCCATCCCCGTTGCGGCCGATGCAGTGTTCTTCGCCCTCCCGGCGACGCTCGCGGGCAACGACGCCACGATCGAGAAGATCATCACCTACAT
>DVLP01000208.1 GCA_018715445.1 Candidatus Avipropionibacterium avicola
GCGCGGGTCGATGTCGGGGTGGTCGAGATCTGTCAACGCCTGTGGAGTTCCTGAGAGGGTGCCCATCAGGTCAGCAAATCAGCAGAGTGGCTCATCCCAAATCGAGGGTGTATTCACGGCCTGACGTCTCCGAGCCGAGCGGGACGTCGGTCACTGACTTGTGCGGGCTCGTGTGTAGAAGAAGGTTGCGACACTGACCAAGACTGAGACGACCAGGCCGATCGTCACAATGCTGACCTGGGGTGCTGTTGAGTACACCTCGACCTGAAAGGGTCCCTCATTCTCAACTGCCCGACTTGAGTGGGGTACCTGCAGTACAACCGCAATACTCATGCACACTCCTGCCGCCACAAGGCTCGCGAGCAGCGGGCTTGCCTTTTGGGCTGTCCGCGAGCGATTCACTTGGCCTGCCTGTTCTGCTGGATCTTGAGCGAAACACAGAAGCTTGTCATGAGTGGGGATCCGATGTCGTGCCACTCTGTACTTGACCCGCCAAAGCCCGGTCCATGAAGCGATGCTACTGGGTCGACCGTGGAACTGGCGAGGGTTCGACGACCCTCCCGGCCCGACCGCGACGCATATTGTGCGCATCCGCAGTTTCTGCGGTATCGTGTCGCCATGCCTCTCGACCCAGCCACCCTTGCGGAGATCCGTGCAGCCCTGGACCGGGCCGGCGCCGCGACCGCGGCCAACGCCCTGCCGGAGCTGAGGCGTGCCGCCGAGCAACTTGCCGAGCTGATCGACGACTCGCTGGCCGAAGCCGTACTCACCGACGGTGACAGCCTGCGGGCGGCCGGTGCCCGGGCAGGGCTGAGCGAGAACGCCGTCGGGCCGCGACTGGCCCGGACCTCGGCCCTGGCTCCGTACGCCAATGCCCACGGCCGGGTCACCGCCTCGGCCGTGGAGCGTGCCCGCTATGACCGCGAGACCGGCAGGCCCCGCGTCGCCTCGACCACGCCGAAGCCCATGCGCTTCACCCCACGAAGGAGCACCTCATGACCCGTTCCGACCTCACCCACATCTACTTCCTGCTCGACCGCTCCGGCTCGATGCAGTCGATCAAGACCGACACCGAGGGCGGTTTCGACGCCTTCCTGGACGAGCAGCGGGCAGACACCACCGGAGAGTGCCGGGTGACCCTGGCCCAGTTCGACAACGAGTACGAGGTCGTCTATGCCGACCGCCTGCTCGCCGACGTGCCACCGCTGCAGCTCGCACCGCGCGGGTCCACGGCGCTGCTCGATTCCCTCGGCCGACTGATCACCGACGCCGGGGCCAAGCTCGCCGCGCTTCCGGAGGACCAGCGACCAGGGACGGTCGTGGTCGCGGTGATGACCGACGGTCACGAGAACTCCTCGCGTGAGTGGACCCACCCGGCGATCAAGTCGTTGGTCGAGCAGCAGACCAACGACTACCACTGGCAGTTCCTCTACATGGGTGCCGACCAGGACGCCGTGGAGGTCGGGACCTCGATCGGTGTCGCGGCCGGCCACTCGGTCACCTACACCCGTGGCAAGGCCCGTGAGGCGATGTCGGCCACCTCGGCCAAGATTGCCGGGCTCCGGGAAGCGCGCCGCGCCAACCCGGCCGCGATGGCCGACGTCTACACCCAGGTCGAGCGCGACGACCTGGGGAAGTAGGCCGACGAGCCGGGCTTCAGCGCTTCGGGCCGAACGGGCGATCGTCCCCGAAAGCCCAGGCGCTGAAGCGTTCAGCCACCCGTTGATGGGTCTCGGCGTCGGGATGGAGCCCGTCGAGCAGCGGGTGCTCGGCGGCATCGTCCGGGCCGTACAGGCTGAGCCCGTCCAGCAGGTGCAGGTGGGGATCGTCACGTACGGCGGCGACTTCGGCCAGGGCCTCGCGCACCACGCCCAGGGTGAGCCGGCCCAGCTCGGTGTCACCGCTGCGACCGCGGGCGACGAACCGGATCTGGTCGGTGCCGATGCTGGCCGGGTCGATCGCGCCGGGGCCGGGGGTGTCCTCGTGGATCCCGCAGTGCAACGCCGAGATCAGCACCAGCGGGGTCTCGGGATGGCCGTCCCGGACGGTGTCGAGGAACCCGTGGAGGGCCGGGACCAGGATGCGTCGTCGCATCGCGTCGAGGTTGACCACGTTGATGCCGAACTTGAGGCTGATCAGGTCAGCCGGACGGTCCCGGATCACCCGGGCGACGAACGGGTCGACCATCGCACTGCCACCGAAACCCAGGTTGACCAGGTCGACGTCGGCAGCACGCGCCACCGTGGCGGGCCAGGTCCGGGCTGGCGAGACGGCGTTGGAGCCCTGGCTGATCGAGCTGCCGTGGTGCACCCATCGCGTACGGGCCGGGACCGGCTCGACCGCTGCGTCGGTCCGCAGCTCGCCCAGCTCGACCGATTCGTTGTGGGGAAGCCAGATCTCGACCCGCTTGGCCCCGACGGGCAGGTCCTGGAACCGTACGGTCTCGCCTGGCCCGGGCAGGTGTGCGGTGCCGCCGGTGGTCAGATCGATCTCGATGAGGTCTCCGGCGCCCAGCTCGACGCTGTCGGCGATCGTCCGGTCGACGACCAGGTCGACACGACCCCGCGGCCGCGCCGTCGATCGGTACGCGACCCGGGTGGTGTGCAGGTCGAGCTCGATCCGGCGGGCCTCGGTGGTGAACACCAGGCGTACCCCGGACGGTTGCCCCTCGGCCATCATCAACTGTGGATCCGGGAAGCGCGTCCGTACGGCTGCGGGCAGGCGGTGGGGCCGTGTCCCCCGCTCGGTGGTCTCGAGGTCGGCGTGCCCCTGGAGGACGTGCTGGACGGGCGTGGCGATCATGGTCGCTTCCGGGATGGGGTGCGTGGGACCTGACGATGGTACGGACCTGGCCGCGACCGGACCACTGGTTTGCGGCTCACCCCTGGAGCAGTGACTCCGCCCCGTCGATCCAGACTTCGGTGCCGGAGATGTGGCTCGCTCCGTCCGAGGCGAGGAAGGCGATCAGGTCACCGACCTGGTCGGCCGAGCCGGGGGTCGATCCGGTGAGGGGGATGTTGCCCTTCGGGAAGTGGACCGGGATCCCGACACCCTCGTTGTCGGCCTGGGTGTTGTCGCCGATCTCGGTCTCGATGGCTCCCGGGCAGACCACGTTGACCCGGATCCGGTCGGGCCCGAGCTCGACCGCCAGCATCTTGGTCAGCGCGACCTGCCCGGCCTTGCTGCTGGAGTAGGCGGTGGCGCCCGAGTTGGAGAAGATCCGGGTGCCGTTGACCGAGGCGACCACGACGACCGAGCCGCCGCGTGCCCGCAGGTGCGGGACGCCGTGCTTGATCGTGAGGAAGGTCCCGGTGAGATTGATGTCGAGCGTGGAGCGGAAGTCGTCGGCGGTGAGGTCGTCGATCCCGGCCCAGCGGCCGTTGACCCCGGCATTGGCGACCACGGTGTCGAGGCGGCCGTAGGTGTTGATCGTGCTGCGGTAGGCCTCGATCAGCGTCTCCTCGTCGGAGACATCGGCGGTGGCGGCCATGGCCTGTCCGCCCTCGGCCTTGATCTGCTCGACGACCTCGTCGAGTTCGTCCGGGGTGCGGCCGACGACCACCACGGCGTTGCCCTGACGGGCGAGCTTCTTGGCCGCTGCGGCGCCGATGCCGGAGCCTCCGCCCGTCACGAAGGCCACTGTCTGCTGTGTCATGTCACCAGTCTGCCCACTCGGGGCCGGTTCCAACCACCCCTGACCTGCAAACTGTCGCGTCCTGGGCGTCGGCATCGACACAGTGGCCGTGCCCCTGCTCAGGGCGCGACGACCTGCGCGAAATCAGAAGTCGTCCAGGATCACGTCGGCCGGATCGTCGAGGACACGCTGCACCATCAGCGGCAGGTCGCGGTGGAGGGTCTCGGGCAGCGCATCGACCGGGAACCATCGCACCTCGGTCGACTCCTCGTCACCGACGGCCGCCTCGCCGCTGACCCAGCGCGCCCGGAAGCCGTGGTCGACGAACTGGACCTGGTCCCCGTTGGGGAAGGTGTGGGGTCGGGTGACCCCCATCCACACCATCTTCTCGATCGCGATCTCGACCGAGGCCTCCTCGGCTGCTTCGCGCACCGCCGTCACAGCCGGGTTCTCCCCCGGGTCGACGATCCCGCTGATCGCGGCCCACGCCCCCGAGTCGGACCGCCGGACCAGCAACACCTCCGGCCCGGTGGGGCCGTCGCGCAGCACGATGACGGTGGCACCCATGAGCCACAGCGGCGCGGTCCCGATGTGGGCACGCAGGTCGAGGATGAATTGGGGCGTCGGCACGCGTCCAGCCTTTCATCACCCTCGCAACCTCGTCACGCCGGCGAGAATCCTCGCGGCAGCTCGCGCATGATCGCCTGCGACAACGAGTTGGGCAGGGTGCTCGCGCTCCCCAACGGGAGGCTGCTCTCGTCGATGTGGTCGATCAACCGGGTGCTGGCCTCACGGACGGTCGAGGTGGCCTTGCTGAAGTCGGTCGCCGCATTGAGGCGGATCACGAAGACCTCTGTCCCCTGGTACGACTCATGCCCCAGCTGGCCCAGGACCTTGTCGTCGAGGGTCAGCCTGCCGTCACCGGCATGGACGGCCGGCGTGCTCGGCGAGAACGCGGCGATGGCGCGCAGGACGGCGTCGACCGCGGTGTCCAGCGGGGATTCGGACGTGATCGACTCGCTGGCGAACACGACCGTCATGGTCACCGATCCGGCGGTGGCCCACCATGAGCCGGGTACGGCCTTGGATCCCTTGCGGCGCCCGACCGTCTCGTCCCAGACGACGACGGCGCCGGGCAGCTCGAGACGGTGGTCGTCGATGATCCCTCGGGTCTTGACCAGCACGTCCGGTGCCGTGGTGAAGTACAGCGCATGCTCCACCAGACCGATCGAGGGTGCGATGAACCCCTCGACGTCAGTGGTCCCCTCGTCCTCGCGGCGGATGCCCTCCTGCCGTGATGTCATCTCCGACCGTTTCTCTCGAATCGCCCCAGGGCGCCCACTCCATTGTCACGGTTCACGACGCACCACTGACCCATGCTGGGCCAAGAAGGTGATCATCGTCGTGGACAACCGATGGTCGACACCGTCGCGGGTCTCGGTCACTTCGGAATCCGTCGCGTCGGCCTCGACGACCCGGAAGCCACAGAAGGCCGACCGCAGGACGTCTCGCGCTTGCGCTGCCGTGATCGCGCTCTCGAGCAAGGCGGGCCGCGCCGTGCGGTCGGGGCCGATCTCGTACCGGTCCGCGAAGATGGCGATGGCGACCACCCCACCGGGTGCCGTGGCGGCCGCGATCCGGTCCAGCAGCGCGCGGACTCCATCGAGGTCGGGCAGGTGCTCCACGGCCGAGAAGGCCACCACGAGATCGGTCGGTGTATCGAAGGTGAAGTCAGCCAGGTCGCACTGTCGGGTCTCCAGGCTGACCGGAAGATCCGACGGCGCCGCTGCCCGCAGTGCTGCCAGTGCCGAATCGAGCAGGTCGACGGCCACCAGCCGCGACCCCGCCTGGAGCTCATGCATCAGGGGCAAGGCGTGCCGCCCCACGCCGGCTCCGAGGTCATGTGCGGTGACCGGCCGGCGAGCTGCGAGCAGGCGAACCGCCTCGCCGAGCAGGCGGTGTGGTCGCCGGAGCCAGGATCCGGCCGTGCCCAGAGGTACGTTGCGATAGAGCTCGTCGTGGTAGCGGATGGTCTCGGCCCTGGCCCGGTCGTACCAGCCCTGGTCCACGCGAGCGTCCTGGCCGGACCCGGTCAACGGGACGGTCTCGTCCCGACCACATCGAGACGGGCCAGTACGGCGTCGAGGGTCTTGGTGTGGGGACGGGTTGCGATCTCGTCGAGGGCGATCCAGGCAGCCATGTCGGAGGTGCCGTCGACCTCGTGGGTGAGTTCGCCGCCGGTGACCTCGATGCCGTACAGGATGCTGATGCTGTGCACGGGCACCTGGTCGCGGGTGGTCCATCCGCCGGACTCGATCCCGATCAACTCCGTCACCTCACAGGCGTAACCGGTCTCCTCGGCGACCTCCCGCACGACACTGGCCTCCGGGTGTTCGCCGAAGTCGACGCCGCCACCGGGCAGGGACCAGCGTCCCGACAGGTACCGCGAGAGCAGGATCCGTCCGTCCCGGACGCAGATGCCGTACGCACCCGTACGTTGCATCCGGTCCTGTCCCCCGGTCACCGTCATCGCACCCCTCCGTCGCATGTCGGCTCATGACACTACTCGCGTGGCCGTCTCCAGGACCGCAGTGGCCGCGCCGGAGTCGATGGCGGCCTCGGCCCGGGCCATCGCGTCGCCGAGCTGGGCGATGAGACGATCCGGGTCAAGGGTCTGGGCACACAGCAACAGCGCCGCGTTGAGCACGACGATGTCCCGTCGAGGTCCGGGCCGTCCTGCGAGCACGGCGCGGGCGATGGCGACATTGGTCCTGACGTCACCGCCCCGCAGCTCCGCCAGCCTCGGTGCGGTGATCCCCAGAGCAGTCGGGTCCAACTGCACCTCGGTGACACCTGTGGCGCGGACCAACCAGAGATCGGACGGCAGCGTCGTACTCGCCTTGTCGAGGCCGTCACCACCCGAGACCACGACCCCGGTCCGACCGAGCCTGGCCATCACTTCGGCGACCAGCGGGGCCTTCGTCCGGTCGGCCACTCCGATGACCATCCGTCTCGGCCGAGCTGGGTTGAGCAGCGGCGCCGCCAGGTTGAACACCGTCGGCACGCCGAGATGCCGGCGGGCATCGACCGCATGCCGCAACCCGGGGTTGAACTGCGGCGCAAACAGATAGGCGAACCGGTGTCGTACGATCCGACGCTCCGCCTCGGTCGGGTTGAGGTCCAAGGGGAGACCCAGGCCTTCGGCGAGATCGGCCGAGCCGGCGGTCCGGGAACTGGCGGCGCGACCGCCGTGCTTGACCACGCGCAACCCGGCGCCGGCCGCGACGATGCCTGCCAGGGTCGACACATTCATCAAGCCACTGCCGTCCCCGCCGGTGCCAACGATGTCGACCGCGTCGTCGGGTGCTCCGACCGCGCGCCCATGGTCCAGGAGGGCCCTGACCATCCCGTGCAACTCTTCGGTGGTCTCGCCCTTGGTCCTCAACGCAGCAAGGAATCCGGCCACCGCGATCGGGTGCGCCGCCCCGGTGACGATCTCGGCACCGACCCAATTGGTTGCCTCGGCGTCGAGGTCACGGCGGGCGGTGAGTTCGCCGATCAGCGACCTCCACTCGTACGGCTTCGGTACGGCTTCGCTGACAGGATTGGACATCTGGGCCTCCTGGGACAGGGGACCGCCCGCGAAGGCCGCTACATGCCACGACCGCCTCGAGGGCGGCCGTGTGGGTGTGCTGCGCGCTGGAACGGTCCGCCGATCAGGCGGGCCACCAGGAGAGGCGCTGCGGGTTCATGGCGGACACGTTATCAGCAGGGTGAGTTGTCACCCTGGATCCGCCATCTCCGGTGCCGATGCTCATCAGCTGCTACGGTCGGAATCCCCCACTGGTGAAGGATCTGTCGATGATGCGCCTCCTGACCATCCAGCCGCTGCGACGCGGACCACTGCTGATCGCCGCCATGGTCGCTGCGATACTGGCCATGATGCTTCCACCCACCACGGCCCATGCCGCAGCCCCGACCGTGATCCACATCGCCCCTGACGGCGACGACAGCGGCAGTGGCAGCGAGGCGAGCCCGTTCCGTACCCTCGCCAAGGCCAACGCCCACCTCGAAGAGACCAAGCCGGCCACCGATGTCGAGGTCCGTCTCGCGCCCGGGACCTACACCGAGACCGGCACCCGTTGGACCTACCACTCCGAGCACGCCACGCTGATCACCGGCGACGGTGGCACCGCGACCTTCTCCGGGCAGGACACCTACGGCAACTACATCCTCAAGTTCGGCCCCGAGGGGACCGACCGGGTGGCGATGAACCTGACGGTGCGCCACCTGGGCTTCACCGGCTCCTCGAATGGGCTGCAGGTCATCAATGCGACCACGGTGACGCTGTCGAGCCTGGTGTTCAACAAGATCGGCACCCACTACACCGGGATCGGCACCGGCTATGCCGCGCTGAGCATCCAGAACGTCAGCGGTGTCGGTGTCTGGAGCCCGAAGTTCACCGACATCGTCAACACCGCCGACCAGCAGGGCCTGGTGCATGCGATCTACGCGGCCAACAACGCCGACAACATCACGGTCCACGACCCGGTGGTCAGCCGGGTCTCCGGTGACCCGCTGCGGTTCCGCAACGGATCGGACAACTTCGTCATCAACGGCGGCTCGGTCAGCAACTCCGGGCGCTACTCCGCATTCTCCGAGTGGTACAACGACACCATCGACGAAGCCCGCTCCACCGGGGCCCGCTTCGAAGGCGTCTCGGTGACCACCCAGGGATTCGACGCACCGCTGGTCCACGGCAGGACCGCCTGCTTCGCCAGCTCGGCAGGGACCACCCCGATCACCCCCTGCTCCATCACCGACATCCCGTAGGTCGGTGGTGGCATGCCCGATCCACGCAGCCATGCAGCAGGGCCCGCGGCGCGAGCCCGGGCCGCTGCAGAAGTGCTGGGTGCCGAGGCGTTTGCCAACTGGTGCAGCGAAGTCCTGTCCGGCGTGATCGGATTCGAGGAACTGGCCGCCACCCAGGATCCGGATCCACGCTGGCTGGCTGACGGAGCCTGGGACTCCTGGGGGCCTGCCACCACTTGGCCCGAGCGAGGTCTGGCGTACTGGCCCCGGGTCTGGGCTGCGCGCAGCCTGTTGCACCAATGGCACCCGGTGGCCGAGCCCGCGATCCTGCACGGTCTGACCGATGACCACTGGCGGGTGCGGGAGATGTGCGCGAAGGTTGCCGCCGCCCACGCCCTGAGCTCGGCCGCTGACGCCTGCGCCCAGCTGGCCGCCCATGACGGATCCGCCAGGGTCCGGATCGCCGCGCTGCGTGCCATCGGAGCCGTCGGCGAAGGAGAGCATGCACCGGCACTGATCGCCGGCCGGGAGGACCAGGATCCGACGGTGGCCGATGCTGCGGCCTCGGCGCTGCTACGCCTCGCCGAGCGCTTGGACCGCCCCGTTGCGAGCCTGCTGGGCGAGGAATGAGCAGGACAGCGTCGCCGGGCCGCACGTAAGGTGGCGAGCATGGCGCTCACCGCGACCGATGTCGATCGGTTCGAGGCTGCCCGGCCACGGCTGGAGGCGGTCGCGTACCGGCTGTTGGGCTCGGCCGGCGAGGCTGAGGACGTCGTCCAGGAATCCTTCCTGCGTTGGCAATCTGCCGACGTGGAGCGGATCGAGGTGCCCGAGGCCTGGTTGACCAAGGTGGTCACCAACCTGTGTCTCAACCAGCTGTCCTCGGCGCGGGCGCGACGTGAGACGTACGTGGGCCAGTGGCTCCCGGAGCCACTGTTGCTGGGTGATCCGATGCTGGGTGATCCGATGCTGGGTCCGGCGGAGACCGCTGAGCGACGGGAGTCGATCTCGTACGCGGTGATGGTCCTGCTGGAGCGGTTGTCCCCCCAGGAGCGCGCGGTCTACGTGTTGCGGGAGGCCTTCGGACATCCGCACGCCGAGATCGCCGAGATCCTGGACATCTCCGAGTCCGCGAGCCAGCAACTCCTCCACCGGGCAAGGAAACATGTCGAGTCGGGTCGCGTCCGCACCGGGACCGACCGCGCCACGGCCGAGCGGATCGTCGAGGAGTTCCTGATGGCGGCGACCAGCGGCCGGACCGAGCCGTTGCTCCGACTGCTGACCGACGATGCGGTCGCCGTGGGCGATGGTGGCGGTACGGTCCCGGCCGCACCCCATCCGTTCTCCGGAGCGGCACGGGTGGCGGTCTTCCTGCGAGGACTGTTCAAGCCGGGCACGGCCAAGCGGAAGATGTTCGGCAACAGCGTCACCCTGGAGGCTGCCGTCATCGACGACGAGCCGGCCGTCATCGCGACCTCCGAGGGACAGTTGTGGGGCGTCATGGTGCTGGATGTCGGCCCGGACGGGATCCGGGGCATCCACAACCAGGTCAACCCCGACAAGCTGGCTCGCCTGGCTGAGCGATGGGCGCAGACCCCCGACCGTCCGAAGGGCCACACCGTCGAGTTGTGACGATGTGAGCCACGTCATGACGATCGGTGTCATGGATCAGTGCGCTGTCCGGTTCAAGGGATACAAGCCATCCCACGAAGGAGCACGGACATGCCGCACAACATCATCGTCCTCGGCGCCGGCTACACCGGCGCCCTGGCTGCTGGTCGCCTGGCCCGGCGGCTGCACACCGACGACGTCGCCATCACCCTGGTCAGCGCCGGGACCGAGTTCGTCGAGCGGGTCCGGATGCACCAGTTGGCCGTCGGCCAGGAGCTGCGGGCCCACCCGTTGACCGAGATGTTCGACGGGACCGGGGTGGTGCTGCGCCATGCCCGGGTGGACGAGATCGACGTCACCCGTCGGATCGTCCGGGTGAGTGACGCCACCGGTGACCACGAGCTCAGCTACGACACCCTGGTGTACGGACTGGGCAGCAGTTGGGACACCCATGGCGTGCCCGGAGTGAGCGAGCACGCCCACGACATCGCGGGACCAGAGGGTGCCCGCAAGCTGCACCGCCGGCTCGCTAAGCTGACGGCCGGCTCCACGGTGACCGTCGTCGGCGGGGGCCTGACCGGGGTCGAGGCTGCCACCGAGATCGCCGAGTCGCGTCCGGACCTGTCGGTGTCCCTTGTGGTACGGGGATTGCTCGGCTCGTGGCTGTCGCCGCGAGGACGCGATCACGTCCGTACCGTCACCGATCGATTGGGGATCACGGTCCACGAAGGGGCCGCGGTGACCGCTGTCACCGAGGACCACGTCACCACCGAGGACGGCCGCACCGTGCCCGCCGAGGTGACGGTGTGGACCACCGGGTTCGCGGTCCATCCGATCGCGCAGGCCTCCGGGCTGGAGGTCGCCGAGACCGGCCAGATCGTGGTCGATGCGACCATGCGGTCGGTCTCCCATCCTGAGGTCCATGCGATCGGAGATGCGGCGTACGCAATCGGGCAGCGCGACCAGGTGTTGCGGATGTCCTGTGCCTCCGGGACCCCGACGGCCTGGCAGGCTGCGGATGCCATCGCGGCCCGCCTGACCGGGCGACGGATCCCGATGGCGCCGCTGCGGTACTTCAACCAGTGCATCTCGCTGGGACGACGCGACGGGCTGATCCAGTACGTCACCGCCGACGACCGGCCGGTACGGGCGGTGCTGACCGGACGAGTGGCCGCGCTCTACAAGGAACTGATCTGCAAGGGGGCGGCCTGGGGCGTGGCGAACCCGTTGCTCGGGCTGCCGACCAGGCGGCATCGGGTCGTCACCTCCGCCACCCAGCCGTCGGAGGCACCCGCCTGAGCCGAGCGGGTGGGGCCGCGAGCTGACAGGATGGTCCGACACCGACCGATCCGAGGCGACGATGACGACCATCCACGTGGTGACCCACCCGCAGGCCCAGCACCATGTCGACGGCTTGGTCGGCGGCTGGTACGACTCCGGCCTCACCACCCTCGGCCGTACCCAGGCAGCAGCGATCGCCGAGGAACTCGCCCGCCGCACCGACCCCCGAGCTCGTCGAGGGGTAGGGGTCATCAGCTCCGATCTCGCCCGCGCCCACCAGGCGGCGACGATCATTGCCGAACGCCTCGGCTCCGAGCTCCGTCTGGACGCCGACCTGCGGGAGAAGTCGTACGGCGAGGCGGAGGGCCGACCGAAGGCATGGCTGCAGGAACGTCAGATCCCGCTTCCCGACCGTGGCGAGCGTCTGGACCACGACGAGGGGATCCCGGGTGCGGAGACCCGGCTCCAGCTGGCAACCCGGGCCTATGCCGCGATGGAGCGCCTGCTTGCCTCCCCGGCGGACACCCACGTGGTCGTCACCCATGGCGGCACGGCCACGCTGCTGCTCGCGGCCTGGATCGAGAT
>DVLP01000209.1 GCA_018715445.1 Candidatus Avipropionibacterium avicola
GCTCGAGCCATGGCCCGAAGGAGACATTGACCTGCGAGGGCGGGCTTGGTAGACCGTTGACTGCAGAGCGTCGTTGCGGTTGAACGGTGCGCGGCCCTGGTCAGCGAGGAGACGGTGTGCACGACACGATGATGACGGCCGACGATGAACCCTCGGACGCGTGTTCGCCGACCGTGCCTGTGCTGCCACCGTTGACGGAGCAAGCTGAACGTCTGATCGCGACGGGTGTCCTGGATGGTGATGATTCCAAGTTGACTGGCGATGAGCTCCGTGACGTCGCGGCTGATCTTGCGCACCGCGCTGCCGCTGGGGCGTTGCTCGTTGTGTCGGACCACGCCCTGCCGGTGAGAATCCTCGTACCTCAGCTCACGCGTGCGTACGACGGGCAGGAGAAGCCTGGCTTCATCGTCGTTGACATGGATGACGTTGCCGACTTCGTGCCGACGGTGGAGGCACCGGTGCCGGATGCGGTCATCTACGCGATCGATGATCCGCGGCGCGGTGACGACATGCGCAACTGGACACCGGCGGAGGCCCAGGAAGCGTTGTGTCGGGATGAGCGGACGCCATTCACCATCGGCGAGGGCGTGCACTGGGCGCTGCAGCTCCATGAGGTCATCGACCGCAACGCTTGCTACATGATGATCGGCTCGCGTCGACCGAAGACGAAGGGATTCGACTCCCGGACGCCTGCCTTGTGGATATCCAACGGCACCGGACGTGATGGCCGAGATCGCAGGGGAGCCCCGAAACTCGGGTGGTGCTGGTGGAACAACCGGCACACCTGGTTGGGTTTCGCATCGGGTGCCCGACGGGTCAGCTGAGCGGCACTACCGGAGGACTCGGTAGCGGAGGTGGGTCTCGCTCGCGTACGCGGAGGTGTCGAGTCGTTCGAGCTCGACGCGCTGCCCCAGACCCGCGAACAGCGAGATGCCGTCGCCCAGGAGCGCCGGTGCGATGTCGAGGTGGAGCTCATCCACCAGCCCGAGCCGCAGACACTGCCGCGAGATGCTTCCGCCGAGCAGGCTGACCCACCCGTCCCCGGCAGAGCGAGAGGCCAGCTCGACCGCTTCGCGGATGTCGTCCACGACGAGGGTGTAGGTGGTGCCATCGCGCTCGATCGGCTCGTGGGCGCGGTGGGTCATGAGGTAGACCGGCACCTTCAGCATGCCGCCGTAGGGCAGCTCGTCGTTCTCGATGGTCTGGGACCGGTTCGCACCCCCGACGATCGCCCCGATCCTGCCCATGACCCGCTCCACGACGGAGTCGTCCTCGGGGGCAGAAGGCCTGCCGAACATCCAGTCGACCCCACCGTCCGGGTCTGCCAGGAATCCGTCAAGGGTGATGGTTGCGTGGACGATCACTGTGGCCGCGGGTGCGCTCCTCTGCGGTCGTGGTGAGTCGATCGACTCACGCCATGAGTGAAAGTTCATGGTCTCATCCCTTCCAGTAGGGTCAGTGGTCGAAACCCGGTCAAGCACACAGAGAGGACGCGCCGACCGCGCACGCGAATGATGAAGAGAGCACTGCAACGACCGGCGGCCCTGCTCGCCGCGGCGATCCTCGGCCTTTCCCTGGTGGGATGTTCCTCCGATCCGGCAGGGACCAGCGGTGACGCCGGATCCACCGTCTACGAGTTCCAGACGAACGGCATCAAGCCGGCGAACGAAGTGACGATCCGAGTCCCTGCTGACCTTCGCGAAGTGATGGGGGCCGACGCCGACGCCATGGTCATCGATGAGATCGTTGCGAGCGGCCACGACCTCGACAACGGTCAGGTCTGCGCGGCTGACCTGGCGATCACGTACCTGGACGGCCAGCCCGACGGTCTCGTCTCGGCAGGATCGGACGCGGGCCAGCGGTCGCAGGCAGAGCAGGCCCTCCTCGAACGCACCGGCGCATCCTCCATCGACGAGATTGTCGCAGAGATCGACGAGATCATCGCCGATGGCGAGGAGCGAGGCCTGACGGCCCAGCAGATCGCCAACAACATTCAGACGTTTGCCGGTATCCAGGCCACTTTCTACACCGATGGCGCGACCGGTCAGGACGTGGTGGACGGCTACCTCAGCGGTGGCAGTGAAGGTGAGACCACGAATGCGGGCATCATCACCAACGCGCTGGGACTCACCTCCAGCAGCGCACCCAAGGCAATCTCCGACTTCGACGAGTCCGCGCCGGAGGAAGGGGTCTACGTGAGCGACGACTACGCGACGATCACCGTCGTCGGCGACTGCGCCGCGTCCGCGACCGATCCGGACAAGGCGATCCAGCTGGAGCTGCCCTCCGTCGGTGCCGACGGGAAGACCGACACCACGGCGACCGTGCAACTGTCGGTGACGACCGACGGCATCATCGGTGTCGCAGGTGAGGTCAAGGACTACGTACGCGACGCCAACGACAACTGGATCGTGAGCTGATCGCGCCCTGGATTTTCGACCTTGGCGTCAGCCGTCGATCTCTCGGATCGTCCTGGCTGGCACTCCGCCGACGACGGTCCGCGCCGGGACGTCCTTCGTGACGACCGCTCCGGCCGCCACGACGGCCCCCTCGCCGATGGCGACCCCTGGCAGGATCGTTGCGTTCGACCCGACCCACACCCGGTCGCCGATCACCACCGGCCGGGGCACCGTGGTGGCGCGCTGGCTGGGGTCGAGATCGTGGTTGAGGGTCGCGATCACCACGTTGTGGCCGATGAGGGTGTCGTCACCGATGGTGATGCCGCCCTGGTCCTGGAACCGGCAACCGGAGTTGACGAAGACCCGCTCGCCGACGCGGGTGTTCTTGCCGCAGTCGGTCGTGAAGGGCGGGAAGAGGCGGAACGAGGCCGGCACCGCGCGCCCGGTGATCCGCGACATGATCTCCACCCGCTCCTCGGGGGTGGTGTAGCGCGCATTCAGTTCCATGCACAGCCGAATCGCCTCCTCGGCGAACGTGCTGATCGTGCGCGCCAGGTCATTGCCCGGCGCCGCTGGCTCACCGGCGCCCATCCGAGCCCTGAACTCTTCAACGTCCATGTGCTTCCCATCCCTTCGGCGTCTGCCGACGATATCCCTGATCGGTGCGATGGGGGGCCTCAGACGTTCAGCCAGTCCTCCCGGTACGACTCGAGCAGTTCGCGAGGGAAGGCGAGGACGTATCGGCCGTCGGGGACACGGTTGCGGAACCCGCCGACGATGAATCCGAGCTCGGGGAACAACACCCCGACATTGCCCCTGCCCTCCACGGTCGGTTCGCGTTCGAAGAGTGTCGCGAAGCCTTCGGTGTCGAGGATCTCGATCCCGTCGTAGGTCACCGGGGTGTAGGTGGCGCCGTCGAGCTTCTCGCGGATGGCTCGGCCGCGGCCGGGCCTGAACACGTAGATGCACTGCAACGTGGCGGTCTCGTCGTCGAAGACGTACTCGGAGGCGCCGCGACGCTCATGGGTCCGGCGCAGGATCCGGTCGTGCCGGACGCCGTCCGCCGCGCCAGCGGCCTGCGCCACTTCCTCGTGGGTCATGCCGTAACGGACGTCATCGATGCCTTCGTACGGGACAAGCCGGTGGGTCGCAACCACGACAGTGCCTTCCATGCAGAACCTTGGTGATCTGGCACGGTACCGATCGGGACCATGATCGTGAGCAACAAGGGGATGGCCGTGTCGTGAACATCGCGTGAAGGAGCCAGTGCCTGCCGACGACACTCGTGCACGGTCCGACAGAATCCGCTCGTACGGATCCCTCGGTCCTGTCACGATGGTCGGATGTGCATGACGATGACGACACCGTGCGTCGCTGACCTGCCCGGGGTGATCGACATCGTGGCCTCGTGGCAGCACGAAGGTCTTCCGGTCCAGGTCCATCCGGGCGACCTCGGTTGGTACGGGAGGTTCGGGAGCGAGGCGCTCGCAGCCGCGCTTCGGGTGTGGGTCCGTGACGGCGACATCGTGGCGGTCGGGCTGCTCGACGAGACCGGGCTGATCCGCATGGCGGTCGCGCCCGACAGTGGTGACGACGACGTCCTGGCGAGGCGGTTGGCGGATGACTTCGTTGGGCCCTTGGGCGATCTGCTGCCTGCTGGGCGGGGAGTGGTCGAGGCCCGGTACGGCCGTGCGCTGCGACAGGCGCTGACCGATCGCGGCTGGGCTACGGGTGATCCGTGGACACCGCTGCGTCGTGACCTGTCCGGACCGGTCCCCGGTCCGGCACTGCGGATCGAGGTGGTGGACTCGGAACTGGTCGAGGACCGCGTCCGGGTCCAAGCCGCGGCCTTCGCCGGATCCAGCTTCTCGGCCGAGGGTTGGCGGCAGCTGTCACAGGGACACGCCTACCGTACGGCCCAATGCCTGGTCGGGTATGACCAAGCCGGTGCGGCCGTTGCCGCGGCCACGGTCTGGTCGGCCGGTCACGGTCGGCCGGGCCTGGTGGAACCGTTGGGTGTGCACGGTGACCATCGGGGGCAGGGCCACGGTGTGTCGATCACGCTCGGCGCCGCCGAGGCCTTGCGGCGACAGGGATGTTCCAGCGCGATGGTGGCCACATCATCGTCGAACGTTGCCGCAGTGGCGACCTATCAGGCTGCGGGGTTCGTGACCTCAGGCGAGATCACTGACCACTGTCGACCGTGACGGATAGTGCTTGTCCGTGGCCGACGAGGTCGGCGGGGTGGTCGGGGAGCCCGCGCAGTGCACGGTCGTCGAGGCCCAGGTGGATCGCCAGGGGTGCAGCCTCGAAGGCGAACTGACCGGGGTAGTGGGCATCAGTGGCCGGGACGAGCCGGCGCACTCGCTTCAGGCCCTGGGGGTATCCCGTGACGAACACCTCGAAGGCCGCTTGCCGGCTCGTCGATGCCGCGGTCATCGAGGGCATCCGCGTGGTCGTCGAGATAGCCGGCCGGGTCCGTCACGGCCTGCTCGACGGCGGCAGCCAGCGTCGGGTCATCGGTCAGCAGTGCGGCGAGGCTTCTCCACGAGGGCAGGACATCCATGCCTCGATGCTACGGAGCATTCCGGTCAACAGGCGGCCGATGGCGATGTCACTTCGGGTACAGCACCTCGAATCGTTCGCAGACGACCGGCATCGTGGTGTCGAACTCGTACGGCGTCGCTGCGAGCGTGCCGCGCCAGCATCGTTCGTGCTCGGCGCGCCAGTACGCCAAGGACTTGTCACCCTCACCTTCGCGGTGGGCATGGTCGGTCGAGACGGCATCGAACGGGACGACGGTGACCTCCGTGGTGCGGATGAGGGCCTGGGGCTCGCCCGAGCCGTCGAGCACGATCGAGAGGTCGCCCGGTGCCGGCAGCGGCTCGTCGTCGACCTCGTACTCCCATGCTGCGCTGGCCGTCGCGGTCTTGTCCCCTCGAAGGACCAACGCAACCAGGTCATCGGCGAGGTCCGGTGAGTCGCCGAACGACCATGCCGCAGGAGTTCCGAGGTCGGCGGCATGCCGTGCAGCACCCCACTCGCTGGCCTGCGCCGTGGCTCGTTCCCAGAATCGTTCGATCCGCTCGGCCTGTGCAGGGTCGTCGGCGGTTGGCTCGGAGCCAGCTGAATCGGGAACCGCATCCACCCGAGCATCGTGCCAGTCCGAGGGTGCTGGTGTCCGAGATTTCGTCGCCACGGCAGATTCCGTGACATCCCGTCCGTCGATGGCTAGGTTGATGAACCTGCCCGCACCCAGCTCATCGACGAAGGGGTCACCATGTCCACACAGTCACAGCCATCTCGGTCCTCAACGGGGATCCGTGCCTCACGACGCTCCCTGCTCGGGGCAGGTCTGGTGAGTGGGGCGGCCGGTCTGATGGCCGGCACTGCCCCGCCGGCCGATGCCGCTCCGGTCGCCGCCCCGGCACGTCTGCCCGCGGTCGCGGACGGCATCGAGTCGGACGAGCTGAGGCCACGGTTCGTGACCCGGTTGCGTCCCGGTGGCAAGGACGCCCAGGTCGTGCAGTGTGTCTGCAAGGACACCGACAGTGGCGAGTACTACATGACGCAGAACATCGCTGCGTCGGGACAGGACTACCGCTCCCTGAGGATCACCCGCTGCTCGGCCGCAGGTCGCTACATCGACGAGATGGTGTGCGTCGCCGGTGGTCACGGTGACACGCTCTCGATCACCCGCGACGACGACGGACGCCTGTGGTGCTGGTTCACCTGGGACGTGGATGACGAGACAGGCAAGGAGATCTACGACTTCGTTCGAGTTCCGTACGCCGCGGGAGCGACCGTCAAGCGTCAGGACTCCGAGGTCGTCTCCGTGGCGAAGTTCGACGAGCCGAGTGGGGTCAAGTCGGTCTTCGCCATCGACCAGGCCGGTGATCGGATGGTGGTGCGCAAGGACTGGGGCAACGACTACTCCGCACCGTCCACCTACATCCTGCGCAAGCTCAGCGACGTGATGGCCGACAAGGACGAGGTCCTTGCCACGGTGAAGACCAAGGGTGGGCGTCCGCCCGAGGGTCCGGGGACCGCGCAGGCGTTCTGCACCCTGGACGACCATCTCTACGTCAGCTACGGCTCGTCGACCCTCGACTCCGGCATCTTCTCGATCCAGCGTTACGGCTGGACCAGCGGGGAGAACGACGGGGCGATCGACCTGTCCGACCTCGGCCGTCAGGTGGACGGCGAGTTCCCCTCCGATGCCCATGAGACCGAAGGGATCTCGACCTACCGCGACGCAGCCGGACGACCGGCCCTGATCCTGTGCATGGGGACCGGTGCCATCCGACTGCGGCAGGCCAAGGTCTATTCACTGGCTCCCCCGGAGGTGGACGTCGACCAGGGTGCTCCCCTGGAGGGACTGGTGGCGTCGATCCAGTCGGGTACGGCCACCGTCACCCCGAGCGCTGCCGATGCCGACACCTCGCTCGAGGTGGAGTTCCCGTACGGGATGCCCGGCACCCCGGTCGTGCAGGTCACACCTCAGTCCAACTGCCGCGTCTGGGTCACCAAGCCCACGGGGACTGGTTGCACAATCTGGGTGAACTCGTCCGACGGTGACGACGTGGTGGTCGGCTGGATCGCGCACAGTCCGGCCCAGCTCGGCGGGTGAGGTTCGGTACGTCGTCGGTCACGACTCGCGGAGGTTCGGTGCCTTGGCCCGGAGCCGTGAACGAATGGAGTCGACTGCGGGCAATCCGTGCAGGGCTGCTTGGCTTGCGGACTCGGTGATCGCGGACAACTGCTGTCGCTGCCGACGCAGGCCACTAGCCTGAGGAGTGTTCACGTCCCCCAGTGAAAGGCTCTGTCCGCCATGCGTCACCTCACCCGTCGATCAGTGCTCGCCGCCAGTGCCGGGATGGCCGTCGGCCTTGCTGCCTGCTCCGGAGGTGAGGGGGTCGACGGCGAGGTCCAGGATCGGATCGACAGTCCCGGAGACAACGTCATCACCGACACCGCCAATCCGCAGGTGGTCAAGGAGAAGGCGACCCTCACGTTCATGAGTGGTCGCCCGCCGACCACGGCCGATGACTGGAACCAGGTCGCCTGTGCCCGCAAGGCCGAGGAGATCACCAACCTCCACATCGACTGGGGCTTGGTGCCCCAGGAGGGTGTGGGGGAGAAGCGCAACCTCCAGTTGGCCAGCGGTGACTACCCCGGTGTGCTCTACCGTACGGGCGTCGGCTCGGGCGACATCGTGAAGTACGCGAACCAGGGTGTGTTCGTGGCACTGGACCAACTGATCGACGAGTACATGCCCAACTTCCGTGCCGTCATGGAGAAGAACGACGGCGTGCGTGACGCCATCACCTTCCCTGACGGCAAGATCTACACCCTGCCCCAGGTGTACGACTCCGAGTTCGCGGCCATGCGGCACCCGAAGAAGCTCTGGGTCCGTCAGGACTGGCTCGACGACTTCGGCATGAGCGTGCCGGAGAGCATCGAAGAGTTCGAGGCCTACCTGCGGGAGGCCGTCGGTGGCAAGGACAAGGCGGTCGGGCTGTCCAACAACGGCGTCGGCTCCCTGGTCGAGGCGCTGCTGGGGACCTTCGAGGTGGGCAACCACGGACCGGACGTCGGCAACGTCGACCTCGATCCCGAGACCGGTCGGATCCGTTTCTATCCGGCCGCCGACGGCTATCGCGACATGCTCGAGGTGCTGGGCCGCTGGTACGGCGACGGACTGATCATCGAGGACCTCTTCAGCATCGATGCCAAGAGCGTCAACGCCCTGGGCAGCGAGGGCCGTGTCGCCGCCACCACGACCCATGCCCCGGTGGGATTCTTCGGGGACGAGGAGGGTGGCAAGTACGCCCCCGTGCCGCCACTGAAGCGGGACCCGGGCGATCCGACCCCCACGTGGAACGTGGTCCGGCCCGAGGTCCCCACCATCGGCAACTTCGTGATGACCGACCACTGCGAGGATCCGGTCGCGGTCGCCCGGTGGATGGACTTCTGGTACGGCGACGAAGGGGCGACTGCCTTCTTCCTCGGTGTGGAGGGCGAGAGCTACCAGGAGCAGGACGGTCGCCTGGAGCTGATCCCCGAGGTCATCAAGGACAAGACCATCGACGAGGCGCTGAAGCCGTACGCGCTCTATCTCGGCGGCGGCTATCCCGGATATGCCACCGAGGACTGGGTCCGCTCGATCGAGACCTCCGACCAGGCCATGGAGGCCGTCGAGCTGCTCACCGAGCACGACATCGACGATGTCTGGTCGGCCTTCACCTTCACTGAGGAGGAGTCGCAGTTCCTGTCGACGACCGGCAACGACATCAACAAGTACGCCAGTGAGGGACGATCGTCCTTCGTCACCGGTGACCGAGCCATCACCGACTGGGACGGGTATGTCCAGCAGTTCGATCAGATGGGCATGGAGGAGTACCTCGCCATCCATCAGGCGGCCTACGACCGTCGTCAGGGCTGAGAGGGGCCCGACAGCACCGGTCGTCAGCCCAGAAGGCCGTCGACGATGGCCCGTACGCCGGCGGGGAAGGTGTCTCGGGCTGCCAGCTCCGGCCACCGTGCGCCGACCCCGGCCAGCTGTGGCAGGGCTTCGGGATCGCGGGAGGTGAAGCCGGGGCGGCTCGCCCTCTGTCGGGGAGTGGTGTCGCCCGAGCGTGAGCGGATCAGGATCTCGCCGACCGTGTAGGACCACAGGATGCGGAACAGGTCGACGGCCTGCTCTGTCGTGCAGCCGGCCTCGGTCGCGGCTGCCAGAATGATCTCCACCAGCCGTACCGACCTGTCGTCGAGCATGCCCAGGAACCCGTCGACCGCCAGGACGTCGGCCGCCCACGGTTGGCTGGCCAGGGCATCACGCATGGTGACCGCAGCGGTGACGATGCGCTCGCGCGGGTCGGTGGGCAGCTCAGGGATCGCCACCTGTTGGAGGAAGTCGTCCAGCAACAGCACCAGGAGGTCATCGCGGCCGGCCACGTGGTGATAGAGGGTGGTCGGTCCGATCCCCATCTCGCCGGCGAGATGGCGCACGGTGAGTCGACCTGCGCCGTCACGGTCGATCACTCGCCGGGCTGCGACGAGGATCTCGTCGCGGGAGGTGACCGCGGGGCGACCGGTTCGTCGGGGGCTCTGATCGTGCGGCACGGTTCCATCATGCCCCACCCGTCATGCGCCATCCGTCAGGCAAATCCCCTTGCGTGAGTGATCGTCGCCTCGTACTTTAGGAACATGTTCCGAAATGCGTTGTCACGATCCCGGTCCACGGGAGTGACCTTGGCCGCCGTCGCGGTCGTGCAGTTCGCGGTGTCGCTCGACCTCTCGGTGATGAATGTCGGGCTGCCCCAGATCGGCGGTGGGCTCGGGTTCGCTGCGGGTGCGTCCTTGACCTGGGTCATCCACGCCTACGCCTTGGCCTTCGGTGGGCTGCTCATGCTGGGTGGGCGCACCGCGGACCTCCTCGGTCGGCGCCGCACCTTGCTGATCGGGGTGGCGGTCTTTGCCGTGGCCTCCTTCCTGGGTGGCCTTGCCGCCGAGCCCTGGCACCTGATCGCCGCCCGCGCACTGCAAGGGGTCGGCGCCGCAGCGGCGGCTCCGGCCGCACTGTCGATCCTGACCACCACCTTCCCCGGTGGGCCCGAACGGGCCCGCGCCTTCGGCGTCTGGGCCGGGGTGAACGCGGCCGGGGGAGCGCTCGGTGTGCTCGTCGGCGGTGTCCTCACCGAGTACGCCGGCTGGCGGTGGGTGATGTTCGTCAACGTCCCGATGGCGGTGATCGCGGTGGCGCTGGTGGCCCGGATCGCACCGGATCGTCCCCGGCGACGCGGGCGCCCGGATGTGCTCGGTGCGCTTTTGGTCACGGCCGGGGCCGCCCTCCTGGTGCTCGGCATCGTCCGGACCGAAGGTGTTGGCTGGGCCTCGGCGCAGACCGTGGTGGTGCTCGGCCTCGCCGTGGCGCTGTTGGCCGCGTTCGTTGCCGTCGAGCGACGCACCTCGCACGATCCGCTGGTGCGCGTGGAGCTGTTCCGTGGGCGGGCCCTGACCGGTGCGAACCTCTACAACCTGTTGCTGGGGGCGGCCATGGCCTCCTCGTTCTATCTGCTCTCGCTGCACCTGCAACGGGTCCAGGACCATTCGCCGGCGGTGACCGGGGTGATGTTCCTCCCGTTCGCCCTGGGGGTGATCCTCGGATCAGCGGTCAGCGTACGGCTACGTCGTCGGTGGAGTGCGCGGATCGTGCTGGTGATCGGCGCGGTGCTGTCGACGCTCGGCTTCGTCTGGTTCACCGGGATCGACGCCCAGGGCAGCTTCGTCGGCGACATCCTCGGACCGTCGCTGCTCACCAGCATCGGCTTCGGCCTGGCGCTCGCACCCGTGGTGTCGACCGCGACCGAAGGAGTGGCGGCTCGCGATGCCGGCGCAGCGTCCGGGTTGCTCAACAGCTCCCGCCAGATCGGCGCCGCCCTCGGGCTGGCGACCGTCGGCACGGCCGCGCAGGCGCGGATCGGGACGATCCCGACCGAGGCGTCGGTGGCGGCCGGGTACGCCTTCGGGTTCGGGCTGTGTGCCGTCCTGCTCGGCGGCTGCCTGATGATCGCGCTCGTGCTGTTGCCCCGTCATCGACCTGAACCTGACCGATCAACCGACCCCGCGAGGGACACCGTGCCCCTCGCCACTGTGAAGGAGAACCCATGAGCACCCCTGTCGTCCGTCCCGGACACCATCGACGTCGAGGCCTCGTCGGGGCCGTCCTGATCGGCCTCGCGCTGGCCGTGGTGGCCCTGGCCGTTCCCGTCATCGACGCCACCGCCGGCCACCTGCTCGCCGATCACCTGCGACTCGGCTATCCGCAGTACACCGAGGCCGACATCGCCGCAGCGGTGACCGTGTCCGCCGTGGCGTTGTCGACGGTGGCAGGCCTGGCGGTGATCTGCTGGCTGGTCACGCTCGTGGCCACGGTGACCCGGCGTCGCTGGTCGTGGGTGTTTGCCCTGGCTGTCCTGATCGTGGGTGGCCTGGTCGTGCTGACCACGATGATGGTCCCCGACACCTCGGGCCGACTCGGGTTCCCGCTGTCGATCAGCGCCACCCTGATGCTGCCCACCGTGGCGGGAGCCGTCATCGTGGTGCTGTTGCGGCGCGATCGGGCCGGGGTCTCTCGGGCAGGGGCCGTCGCCGCGTCGCACTGACCCTGGCGGTCGGCGAGGGCGGCCGCCGGATCAGCTCGGGTCGAGCTGCGGAAGGACGGCGTCCTTCAGCAGGGGAGCGAGCTGGACGTCGCTGGCGTGGGGGTCGACCCATGCCACCTCGTCGATCTCGGCCCGCGGTGCGTGGACCTCGACGTACGGGTGGGTGAAGACGGTGGCATGCACTCGGCAGTCTGTTTCGTTGGCGGCCGCGGTGGTGAACTCGCCGAGCAGCCCGAGCTCATCCTCGCGCAGCTCGATGCCGAGCTCCTCGGCCACCTCGCGGACCGCCGTCCGTGGGGCCGACTCGCCCTGCTCGGGCTTGCCCCCGGGGAACATGAAGGCGCTCGTCCCGCGCTTGCGCACCGTGAGCACACGCCCCTCGGCGTCGCGGATGACGACGGCGCTGACGGTGATGGTCTCGCTCATGCTGATCCTTCCTGGTCGGATCCCGGACGACGACGCCCGGCCTTGAGTTCGGAACGGCGACGCTTGGCGGCCAACCGTCGTCGACGCGATCCCGCGGTCGGACGCGTCGGCCGCCTCCTGATCGGTGGGGCGAGGGCGCCACGGAGCAGCTCACCCAAGCGCTCACGGGCTGCCTGGCGGTTGCGCCGTTGTGCACGGTGCTCGGTGGCGGTCACGGTGAGTACGGTGCCGACCAGCCGGGGACCGAGTCGCTGCAGCACCCGCTCGCGCT
>DVLP01000210.1 GCA_018715445.1 Candidatus Avipropionibacterium avicola
ACGCCTAGCGGATCAGTTCCATCGCCCGGGCCTGGTCGAGCGCCGCCAGGTGCGGCAGAGGATCGATGCCCATGTCGGCGACGTAGAAGGTGAGCAGGTCACGGACCGTCGCCTCCAAATCGACAGGATCCCAGGGCTTGGCGATGTAGTGGTCGAGATCTGCCTCGTTGACCGCGACGATGGTGTCCTTCAACTGCGCCTGTCCGGTCACCAGAACCTTGCGGGTGGCGGCGGTGCGGTCGTCGTCCATCATGTCGACGAGGAACTCGACGCCGGTGGTGCCGGGCATGCGGTGATCGCACAGGGCGAGGGCGAGGACGTCCCCGTCGGCGCTGATTTCGTCGATGACCTCCCAGGCGTCGTCGACGTCGGAAGCCGGTTCGAGACGCACGGTGGGGGCGAAGACCTGTAGGTCGCGCTCGACGGCGGTGCGGACCTCCGGTTCGTCTTCGAGGATGAGGATGGTCAGCTTCATGATTCAGCTCTCCTGTAGTGACAGCGGCCCGGCGACTGGCAGGCCGACGATGACGCGGGTTCCCGCGGTGGACGTCTCGATGTTGATGGTCCCGTTGTGCTTGCTCACGATGGTGCGGCAGACGCCCAGGCCGATTCCCATGCCGAAGCGGACCTGGCCCTGCTTCGTGGTGAAGCGGGGTTCGAAGAGCCGGTCCAAGAGCTCCCCCGGGATCCCGGGGCCGTCGTCGATGACCTCGACCTGCACCCAGTCCGGCCTCGGCCGACTGGTGCGCACGGTGATGGTGGACCCCTTGCCGGATTCGATGAACGCTTCGGCGGAGTTGGTGATGAGGTTGGTCCACACCTGCGCCAACTGGCCCGGGGTACAGGTGATCGGGGGAAGTTCGGCGTAGTCGCGGCGGACGGTGACGCCCCGGAGCTTGTGGGAGGTCAGGCGGATGGTGTCGTCGATGCCCTGGTGAATGTCGACGTCCGTGACGGGGTCGCCGTCGGGGCGGGCGTAGGAACGCAGACTCGCCACGAGATCGGTGATGCGGGTGGCCGCATTTTCGACGTTGCGCAGGGCGGTGCCGATGGAGGCGGCGTGCTCCACCATTTCGAAGTCCAGATTCCGGGACTTGTGCACCTGGCGGACGAAATCCAGGTCGTGGACCCCGGCCAGCACCAAACGCGACGCCAATTCACGGTCCCCGGTGATCTCGGCGATCTCCCTGCGGATCTCGCGGGCCCGCTTCGTGCTGACCGCGTGGGACGAGCTGGCCGCCTCGATCGCGGAGAGAGCTCCGTCCGACCAGCGCTTGGACTTGCCGGTGTTCAGCAGAGCCTCGATGTCGTCGGCGAGGTGTTCGGCGGTGCGCTTGATCGCGGCCATCGGGTTGTTGAGTTCGTGGGCGACGCCTGCGGCCAACTCACCGAGAGAGGCGAAGCGTGCCTGGCTCATCAACTCCTTGCGGGCTCCCTCGAGGTTCTTCAATGCCAGGGCGAGGGCGGCGCGTTCCTGTTCCAGCAACGATCGAGTTTCGTGCCGTTTCACCTGGATGTCCTCGGCGCGTCGAAGCCGTCTGTCGTAGGTGCGGACGAACAGCGCGGTGATGAGCCGGTTGAGCTGCGGTTCCACGGAAAGGAGGTAGTTGAGCTGCTCGTAGGAGAGCTGGACCGCGACGACCTCGGTGGTGGTGCGCGCGGTGAAGAAGCCGACCCGGGCATTGGCCAGGGCGAGCAGTCCGATCACCTTGCCGGTGGAGGCGTGGTGCATGGTGATGTCGCCGGCGTCGGTGATGCGCCCGAGCAGCACCTTGCCGCTCAGGGCGAAGATCATCTCCTCGACGGCGTGCCCCTCCTTGGTGAGGTACACCCCCGGCGGGAACACCAGGCGGGGTTGGTAACCGAGATGGTGGTCGGCGGCATCGATGAGAACTTTGATGATCTCGATGTCGCTCATCGTGGTGTCGAGCACGAAGTGCTCGGGGAGCTCGTCGTGGAAGCCCACGGTGGGGTCCTCGTCGCTGCGGTGGTGCCAGTAACGGCGCAGCTGCTGGAGGAGCGTTCGGATGAACGTGTCCTCCTTGATCTCCGGGGTATAGGCGAGCATGTCCAACCGCCCCAAGTCGGTGAGCAGGTCTAGCCCGCTGATCGACGGCGCGGTGGACAACACCAGGATGCGCGTGTGCCTGAACCTCGGATCGGTGACGAAGGAGACGAGGGGATGGTCGGCCGGGAGGCCGTCGTCGTGGAGCGTGACCGTGATCAGCCCCAGATTGTCGTCGTCGCCGATCTGCTCGAGGACGGACGGCAGATCGGGCCCGTTCACCACCCGGTGCCGCTCCCCCAACGTGCGGCTGACGAGAGAATAGAGATACTGGGTGACCTCGGAGCGGCCGACGATGGCGATCGTCGAGTGCGGCAATCCTTTGCGCAGGGGCATCTAGCCCACCAGCCCCAGGGCCGTCCACAGTGGCGGGGCGGCGAATACGAGCAGAGCGGTGGCCACGCCGCCGACGGCCAGACCGATGAAGGCCATTTGGCCGATCTTGATTTCGCCGGTGGCATAGGCGATGGCGTTCGGCGGCGTGGAGATCGGCATCGACATGCCGACCGAACAGGCGATGGCGACGACGACCGCCACCAGGAGCGGGTTGACGCTGTCCAGCGAGACCGCCAGCGACACCGCCAGGGGAACCAACAGGTTGGCCGCAGCGGAGTGCGAGATGACGTTGGCCAGGCCGAAACTGATGAGACCCAGCGTGGCCAGGATCGCGAGGCCGCCCAGGGACGTCCAGTCCACCGAACCGACGAGCCACGCATCCAACCCGGTGGCGCCCACGCCGGTGCCCAGCGCGATGCCTCCGGAGACCAACCACAGCACCGGCCAATCCAGGGCCTGGACGTCCTTGCCCTTCATGACCTGCAACGCGAGGAGCGCCACCACCGGGAAGAAGCCGACGATGTTGGAGGAGACGCCGTGCAGCGGCTCCGAGACCCACAGGAGGATGGTCAAGCCCGCGATGACGTAGAACACCTTCGCGTCGAGGGCCTTGTTCCAGCGGGATTCCATGTCGATCTCGATGCGCGCGTCTTTCGGAATGAACGTCAGGCACAGCAGAACCCACGCGATGGCCAGCACGACGAGCATGTACGGCACGGCCAGCGCCATCCACTGGGTGAAGGAGATGGAAATGCCGTGCTCC
>DVLP01000211.1 GCA_018715445.1 Candidatus Avipropionibacterium avicola
TCGGGTCGATGGTCCACTCGGCGATCTCACCGTCCTGGGCGGGGTCACTGTCCGGGTCGTCGCCGGGCTGGGTGGTGGCGAACCCGACCACGGAATCAGCGGTGGTGCCGTCCGAGCCGCTGAGGGCCACCAGCACCCGGCAACGGGCCTCCGGTGGGCGGGAGATCGAGCGGTGCCAGACCTCGGTCAGGTCGGCCAGATCGACACTGCTGAGCAACCAGTCCCGCAGGGCCGGGGACTCGTCATGGTCCCAGGCGCGTCGCTGGATGGCGGCGATGTCGCCGGCCTCGGACGGCAGGGCGAGACGGACCTGAGGAGGTCGGGCGGCTGTGGGATCGGACACCCAGCGATCGTAGACCACCTGCCGCGACACGAGAGCGGCGATCCGCACGTTCCACTGGCACCCGGGGGTCCGAATGTGCCAGACTGGTAGCTGAAGAGCCCGCATGTGCCTGACCCCCCGAGCAGGTATCGGCGGGCTCTTCGCCTGTCCACCTGCCTGCCAACCGGGTGAACCGCCCAACTGGGTGGACGGCGCCGACCTCCGATAGCCTTGCTCTCGTGACGCCTGCCCTTCGTACTCCGCCCGCCCTCCGTCCGGACACCCTGCGCGTGACCCCGCTGGGAGGTCTGGGGGACGTCGGGCGCAACATGACCGTGTTCGAGATCAACGGCAAGCTGCTGCTGGTCGACTGTGGCGTGTTGTTCCCCGAGGACGACCACCCCGGTGTCGACCTGATCCTGCCGGGCCTGACCGCGATCGAGGACCGCCTCGACGACGTGGTCGCCCTGGTGCTGACCCACGGCCACGAGGACCATGTCGGCGCGGTGCCGTACCTGCTGCGCCAGCGGCCCGACATCCCCATCCTCGGCTCGCAGCTGACCCTGGCCCTGGTCAAGGAGAAGGTGCGTGAGCACCGCCTGCGCAAGACCGACCTGCGGATCGTCGAAGCCGGCGAGAAGGTCGACCTGGGCGAGTTCTCCTGCGAGTTCGTGGCGGTGAACCACTCGATCCCCGACGCGCTGGCCGTGGCGATCCGTACCAAGGCCGGACTCGCCCTGCACACCGGTGACTTCAAGATGGACCAGTTGCCGCTGGACGGGCGGATCACCGACCTGCGGGCCTTCGCCCGCCTCGGTGAGGAAGGGGTCGACCTGTTCCTCACCGACTCCACCAATGCCGAGGTCCCCGGGTTCACCACCCCGGAGAAGGACATCCTGCCCGCCCTGGAGCGGGTCTTCAGCACCAGCCAGCAGCGCCTGATCGTGGCCTGCTTCGCCAGTCACGTCCACCGGGTGCAGCAGGTGCTGGACGCCGCCGTACGCCATGGCCGCAAGGTCGTCTACGTGGGGCGCTCGATGGTCCGCAACATGGGGGTGGCGCGCGACCTGGGCTACCTGCACGTCCCGGCCAACACCGTGGTGAACCTGAAGGACCTGGAGAACTACCGTCCCGACGAGGTCGTCATCATCTCGACCGGCTCGCAGGGCGAGCCGCTGTCGGCACTGTCGCGGATCGCCAACGGCGAGCACCCGGTCATCGAGCTCGCCGAGCAGGACACCGTGCTGCTGGCCTCCTCGCTGATCCCCGGCAACGAGAACGCCGTCTCGCGGGTGATCAACGGGCTCACCGCCCGCGGGGCCCGGGTGGTCCACAAGGGCAACGCCCTGGTCCACGTCTCCGGCCACGCCTCGGCCGGGGAGCTGCTCTACTGCTACAACATCGTCCAGCCGCGCAATGTCATGCCGGTCCACGGCGAGATCCGCCACCTGGTCGCCAATGCCGAGCTGGCGAAGGCGACCGGGGTGCCGCGCTCGCTGGTGATCACCGACGGCGGGGTCGTCGACCTGGCCGACGGGGTGGCCACCGTGGTGGGCCAGATCGATGCGAGCTACATCTTCGTCGACGGCTCCACGGTCGGCGACATCTCCGAGTCGGCCCTCACCGACCGCAAGATCCTCGGCGAGGAGGGCTTCATCTCGGTGGTCTGCGTGGTCGACACCCGCGACACGGCCATCGTCTCGGGCCCCGACATCCACGCCCGCGGGTTCGTGGAGGACGACTCGATCTTCGACGGCGTGCGGGCCGAGATCATCTCGGCCGTGGTCGCGGCGATGAAGGAGGGGGCCACCGACACCCACCGCCTGCAGCAGGTCATCCGCCGGACGATCGGGCGCTGGGTCAACACCACCCATCGTCGTCGTCCGATGATCGTGCCGGTGGTGGTCGCGGTCTGAGTCCCGGTTTGGAGACTCACGGCTGCGACAGCTATGCTGTCCCGGTTGCCCGGAACGATTGGGCACCTCATGACTTGTCAATCTGCAGGATGAAGGAGTAGTCCAGTGGCTGCTGTGTGTGACGTCTGCGCCAAGGGACCCGGCTTCGGCCACAACGTGCCCTGGTCGAAGAAGAAGACCAAGCGCCGCTGGGACCCGAACATCCAGACCGTGCACGCCAAGATCAGCGGTACCGCGAAGCGCATGAACGTGTGCACCGCGTGCCTCAAGGCGGGCAAGGTCACCAAGGCCTGACGGCCTGCGACGCCCAGACCCGGTCGACCGACGGTCGGCCGGGTCTTTTGCGTGCCCAGCCACCGGATGTCGGAGCCAGCGCCTATAGTCACGGCCGTGGGTGAGACACCGGAGGCGAGCGGCGGGCTGTGGCAGACCGAGACCGCCAGGGTGCTCAGCACCCGGTTGGGCCGGATGGTCGGCGACAAGACCGCCACGGCACTGGCCACGCTCGGGCTGTACAGCGTCGGCGACCTGCTGCGCCATGTCCCGTTGCACTGGATCATGGGGGCCGAGTCGTCCCCCCTGGACGAGCTGCGCGAGGGGGAGTACGCCGCGGTGGTGGCCGATGTGGAGCACAGCGGCCGGGTCGGGCAGCACCCGAAGCAACGCTTCGTGGCGACCATCAGCGACGGCGCCCACCAGGTCGAGCTGACCTTCTTCGCCGGCGGGAAGTACCCGAAGGCCGCCGAGAGCCGCCTGGCGTACTGGGAGAAGCTGTTGCCGCCGGGGGCACGGGGCATCTTCGCCGGGAAGTTCTCCTACTTCCGCGGTCAGGCCCAGTTGACCAATCCCGACTTCGTCACCATCGACGCCTCCGGTGCGGTCGTGGGTGGCGCGGCGCGCAACCGGGCGATGGGCCGAGTCGGTCAGTCCGAGGGCATGATCGGGCTCTATCCACAGACCAAGAAGGCCAAGACCTGGGACATCGCCGAGACGGTCGCCCTGGTGCTGGACCAGGTGGACCTGGCCGACCCGTGGCCGGACTGGGTACGGGAGCGGGCCGAGGTCCTCGACCTGATGTCGGCCTTCCGGGCCGTGCACCGGCCCTCGCGGTCCGACGAGGTCGACGCCGGGCTCGACCGGCTCCGGTTCGACGAGGCCTTCCGCGCGCAGTTGACGATGGCTCGGCGCCGTGCCGATGCCGACCACTGGACCGCGATCCCTCGGACGGTCGGCGAGGACGGGCTGCTGGCCGCCTTCGACGCGCGACTGCCGTTCAGCCTCACCGAGGGCCAGCGCGCCATCGGTGACGAGGTGCTGGCCGATCTGGCCCAGGAGCGTCCGATGCAGCGACTGCTGCAGGGTGAGGTCGGCTCGGGCAAGACGGTCGTGGCGGTGCGGGCGATGCTGGCGGTCGCCGAGTCGGGCGGACAGTCCGCCCTGCTGGCTCCCACCGAGGTGCTGGCCACCCAGCACGCCCACAGCATCACCGCCCTGCTCGGCGAGCTCGCCCACGGGGGCGGACTGCTCGGTGAGCAGGCCACCCGGGTGGTGCTGCTGACCGGGTCGATGTCGGCGGCCGAGCGACGGGCGGCCCTGGCCGAGATCGCTTCCGGCGAGGCCGGCATCGTCGTCGGCACCCACGCGTTGCTGTCGACCGACATCAGCTTCGACGACCTCGCCCTGGTGGTGGTGGACGAGCAGCACCGGTTCGGTGTCGAGCAACGCGCGGTGCTGTCCGACCGCGCGCGGGCCAGGCCCCACGTGCTGGTGATGACCGCGACCCCGATCCCGCGGACCGTGGCGATGACGATCTTCGGCGACCTCACCGTCTCGACCCTGCGTCAGGTGCCGGCCGGTCGCAGTGAGGTCTCGACGGTGGTGGTCGACGAGCAGGCCAACCCTGCCTGGGTGGACCGGGCCTGGCAACGGATCGTCGAAGAGGTCGGGCAGGGGCGGCAGGCCTTCGTGGTCTGCCCCAAGGTCCGACCGACCAAGGACGACCCGGCTCGATCGGTGACCGAGCTGTACGAAGCGCTCACCGAGGGACAGGGCGCGCCGGGACCGTTGGCCTCGCTGCGGGTCGCGATGCTGCACGGCCAACTCCCCAGCGCCGAGAAGGACGAGGTGATGGGCCGCTTCGCCGCCGGCGAGCTCGACGTGATCGTGGCCACCACGGTGGTCGAGGTCGGGGTCGACGTGCCCAACGCCTCGGTGATGGTGATCAGCGATGCCGACCGCTTCGGGATCTCCCAGCTGCACCAGCTGCGCGGTCGGATCGGTCGTGGCCGTCATCCCGGGGTGTGCCTGCTGCTCACCTCCGTCGAGGCCGACAGCCCGGCCCGGGAGCGCCTCGACGCGGTTGCGCGCAGTCGTGACGGCTTCGAGCTGGCCGAGGTCGACCTGGCCCAACGTCGCGAGGGTGACGTGCTGGGCGCCAACCAGGCCGGTGCTCGCTCCAGCCTCCGCCTGATCCGGGTGCTGGACCACGTCGAGGTCATCGAACAGGCCCGCGACATCGCGATCGAGGCGGTCCGGCGCGATCCCGAGCTCAGCGATCCCGGTTTCGTCGATGCCATCACCGAGACCGAGCTGGCCGCCCAGGAGGACTGGCTGGAGCGCAACTGATCCCGCCCCGGGGACGCCGTGGCAGGATGGCGGCGTGTCACGCATCATTGCCGGATCCTGTCGGGGACGACGCCTGAGCATGCCCGCCGGCAGCGCCACCCGTCCGACCAGCGACCGGGTCCGGGAGGCGGTCTTCACCTCCCTGGTCTCCTGGCTCGGAACGGCGGGGGAGGACCCGGCCACCACCATGGCCGGGATCGGGCTGCTCGACCTCTACGCCGGCTCCGGTGCGATCGGGCTGGAGGCGGCCAGCCGGGGCGCCGAGCGGGTGCTGCTGGTCGAGCAGGACCGCCGGACCACCGACCTGGCGCGGCGCAACGCCGACGAGCTCGGCCTTGCTGTGCGGACCAGGACGGCCCGGGTCGAGCACCTCGCGGCCGAGCCGCCAGCGACGCCGTACGACATCATCTGGCTCGACCCGCCGTACGAGCTGGCCGCCGAGGCCGTGGACGCGGTGCTGGCCGACCTGGTGGCCCACGGCTGGCTGGCCGAGTCGGCCCTGGTGGTCCTGGAGCGGTCGAAGCGATCGGCCGATCCGGTCTGGCCCGACATCATCACCGAGCAGTGGACCAAGACCTACGGCGAGACCAGGATCCACTACGGGATGGCAGGATGACCGGCATGACCAGCACCGCCACCAGTCGTGTCGTCTGTCCGGGATCCTTCGACCCGATCACCCACGGCCACCTCGACATCATCGGTCGGGCCACCCGGATGTTCGACGAGGTCGTGGTCTCGATCGGGGCCAACTCGACCAAGCCGAGCCAGATGTTCACCGTCGAGGAGCGGTTGGCGATGATCACCGAGGTGTGCGCCCGTTGGCCCCAGGTGCGGGCGGTGAGCTTCACCGGGCTGCTGGTCGATCACTGTGCCGAGATCGGCGCGCTCGGGGTGGTCAAGGGGCTGCGCTCGGCGACCGACTTCGACTACGAGCTGCCGATGGCCCACCTGAACCGGCAGATGTCGGGACTGGAGACGATCCTGCTGCCGACCGCTCAGGAGTGGTCGGCGGTGTCGTCGACGATGGTGCGCGAGATCTCCCGCTTCGGCGGTGACATCAGCGCCCTGGTGCCCCCGACGGTGGCCGAACAGGTGACGGCCCGGGTCCGGGTCGAGGGGCAGCGCTAGATTGGTCCCCATGAGTGAACCCGAGGCTCCGGCCCCCGAGCACGCGGCCGAGCTGCGCTCCGTGCTCGACAAGCTGCACGACCTGATCGGTGGCGCCAAGGCGATGCCGATGTCGGCCTCCTGCGTGGTCAACCGGTCCGAGGCGCTGGCCCTGGTCGAGCGTGCGGTGGCAGCGATCCCTGCCCCCGAGGCGGCCCCGCCCAGTGACGGAGAGGCCGACCAGATCATCGCCGACGCCCACGAGCGGGCCTCCGAGCTGATCGCCGAGCAGACCATCGTGATCGAGGCCAAGCGGGAGGCCGAGCGGATCGTCGAGCAGGCCACCGGTGAGGCCGACGGGCTGCGGACCGAGACCGACACGTTCGTGGACTCGCGGATGGCCTCCTTCGAGTCGGTGCTGCACAAGACGTTGAGCCAGGTCCAGTTGGCCCGGGCCCGGCTCTCCCAGCGCAGTGGGCTGGACGACGGGGACGACGAGGCCGACCAGGCCTGACCGATTGGCCCCCGGCGGACCGGCAGGGTAGGATGGCGCGTCGGTCACGACTGTGTCGGGACCGCTGTGTGGGTGAAGGGAAAGAGGACGATGGCTTCGCAGGATGCTGTCGACCCGCGCTCGGCGTTCGTGTTCGACACGCGCGACCTGGGCCGCCGGGTCGGCGCGATGCTCGAGCATCGTCGTCAGGCACCCGCTCCGGCGGATTTCGGCACTGAGGTGATCGGTGTACCACAGGGGTCTCCCGTCGACCTGGAGCTGCGGCTCGAGGAAGTCGGGGAGGGTGTCCTGGTGACCGGTACGGCCACGTCGCAGGTGCGCGGTGTGTGCGGACGGTGCCTGACCGAGATCGATGACCGCAGCGTCATCGACCTGCAGGAGCTGTTCGTCCATCCCGAGTACGGCGGCGGGGACGACGAGGGCACCAGCCATCTCGTCAACGAACTGCTCGACCTCGAGCCGTTGTTGCGCGACCAGGTGGTCCTCGACCTGCCGTTCCAGCCGGTGTGTCGGGAGGATTGTGCAGGCTTGTGCGCCGAGTGCGGTGTCAACCTGAACGATGATCCCGACCACGGACACGACGAGCCGATCGACCCCCGTTGGGCTGGCCTGGCCGAGCTCAGCACAGACCTGACTGACCGAAACCACGAGTCTCAACAGAGGGAGAACTGACATGGCCGTTCCGAAGCGGAAGATGTCCCGGAGCAACACCCGCCATCGCCGGTCCCAGTGGAAGGCCCAGGTTGCCGCCTTGGTGACCTGTGTGAACCCGGCCTGCCGCGCCAAGCACCTGCCGCACACGGCTTGCCCGTCGTGTGGACAGTACGGGCCGCGCGGCGACCGCCGTCAGGTCGTCGAGACCGCCTGAGGCGGTCGCGATGTCCGGTCGCCTGACACAGTTACTGGCCGACCTCGACATCGAGCTTCCCGCCGAGGACCTCGAGCTGGCGTTCGTCCACCGCTCCTATGCCTATGAGCATGGCGGACTGGACACGAACGAGCGGCTCGAGTTCCTCGGCGACTCGGTTCTCGGGGTGGTCGTCACCGAGTACCTGTACCGCAAGCATCCCGACATGTCAGAGGGCCAGCTGGCCCGGCTGCGCTCGGCCGTGGTCAACTCCCGTGCCCTCGCCTCGGTCGCCCGTGGGCTCGGCCTGGGGCAGTTGGTCCGGCTGGGCAAGGGGGAGGAGGCGACCGGTGGTCGTGACAAGAACTCCATCCTGGCCGACACCACCGAGGCCCTGATCGGGGCGATCTTCCTGTCGGCCGGCAACGACGCCGCGGCCCGTTTCGTCCATCACCTGTTCGACCCACTGTCTGAGCATGCCGCGACGCTGGGCGCCGGTCTGGACTGGAAGACGAGCCTGCAGGAGCAGACCTCCCTGGCGGGGCTGCCGGTCCCGCACTACACCGTGGTCGCTGACGGCCCGGACCATGCCAAGTCCTTCGAGGCCACCGTGCACATCGGTGAGCGATCCTTCGGGCCCGGCTCGGGGACCAACAAGAAGGATGCCGAGCAGGATGCGGCCGAGCAGGCCTTCGGCGTGATCAAGGCCCTGGCCGATCAGGTCCTGCAGGAATCCTGAGCCCCGATGCCGGAGCTGCCCGAGGTCGAGGTGGTCCGCCGCGGTCTGGTCGAGGCGGTCAGCGACCGCATCGTCGACCGGGTCGAGGTGCTGCACCCCCGTCCGGTCCGCCATCACCTCGCCGGGCCCGAGGACTTCGCGGACCGACTGGTCGGCGAACGGTTCACCGGGGCGAGTCGACGCGGCAAGTACCTGTGGCTGCCGCTGTCCAGCGGTGACGCGATCCTGGCCCACCTGGGCATGAGCGGACAGTTCCGGGTCGACGATCCCGACACGGCCGCGCCGGTGGAGCATCGCCACGTCCGCGTCCGGTTCGGCTTGAGTGGGGGACGGGTGCTCAGCTTCTGCGACCAACGGATGTTCGGTGGGCTGCGGATCTCACCAGGGGGTGCCGAGCTGCCGGCCGAGGTGGCCCACATCGCCCGGGACCCGTTCGACCCGGAGTACGACCTCGACGAGGTGGTTCGTCGGATGCGCCGCAAACGGACCACGGTGAAGCGGGCTCTGCTGGACCAGACTCTGGTCTCGGGCATCGGCAACATCTACGCCGACGAGGCACTCTGGCGGGCCCGGCTGCACGGCGACCGCGCGACCGACACCTTGGCGCGGACGAAGGCGTACGAACTGCTCGGTCACGTCCGCGACGTGATGGCCGAGGCACTGGCCCAGGGCGGCACCAGCTTCGACGCCCTGTACGTCAACGTGAACGGGGAGTCCGGCTACTTCGAGCGGGGACTCGACGCGTACGGCCGTGAAGGCCTGCCGTGTCGACGTTGTGGCCGGGCCATGGTGCGCGAGCAGTTCGCCAACCGTTCCTCGACCCGCTGCCCCTCCTGTCAGCGGAGGCCACGGCAGGGCTGAACCGGGTTACAGCGTGAGCAGCACCTTGGTGGCGCGGCGCTCATCCATGGCCCGGTAGCCCTCGGCGGCCTGCTCGAGCCCTCGGCGACGAGCTCCCCGACGGTGCCGGCGACGTCCTCGATCGGCACGTCGGGGTCGACACGGTGTTGGTAGAACAGATCGATCACGTCGGTCCGCAACCGCTTAGTGATGCCTCGGCGACCCGTCGGATCTGCTCGGGTCGGCTGTCCAGACCGGCCATCCTGCCGTCCTGGATGTCCCAGCCGAACTTGGTGGCGATCACCACCTGGTCACGGATCGGGCCAACGCCTCACCGACGAGCTCCTCGTTGACGTACGGGCCGTAGACCTCGGCGGTGTCGTAGAAGGTGGCGCCGTGGTCGAGAGCGGAGCGCAGCACCGCGATCATCTCGTCGCGGTCACCGGGGTTGGGCCCGTAGCTCTGCGACATCCCCATCGCGCCGAGTCCCATGGCCGAGACTTCCAAGCCCTGTCCGAGCATCCGTGTGTGCATGTGCTTCTCCTTCGTGGCAGGACATCCCTGCTGGAATCGTCTGCCACCAGTGCACCGCACCCGGGCCCGCGGAGGAAGGCACTGTCAGTACCTGCCTGCGGGCTCCTCGGCGTGCAGGGTCGCCAGCACCGCGAGGCCGTCAGCGGACGGACTGCCAGGCTCGGCGGAGTAGATCATCACCGTCAGTCCGGTGTCGGCCAGCAGCTCCATCGGCTCGTAGTTGAGCTCGAGGTCGCCCACCTCGGGGTGGTGGAGCCGCTTCGTCCCGGCGCCGTGGGTGAACACCTCATGGGCACCCCACCAGCGGGCGAACTCCTCACTGCCGCAGGTCAGCTCGTCGATCAGCCCGGTCAGCTCCCGATCGTGGGGATGGCGACCGATCTCGGCCCGCAGCGAGGCGACCAGCTGCTGCCCGATCAGCTCCCACTCGGGGTAGAAGGTGCGACTGCCCGGATCGAGGAACAGGAAGCGGGCGCTGTTCGGTGGCTGGAGGTCCGAGGTGAGCAGCGGCGCGTACAGGGCTCGCCCGGCAGCGTTCGCCGCGAGGAAATCGCTGCGCCCATTGCGGACCCACGCCGGGGTCGTCATCGCATCGAGCAGTTGCTGCAGCGCCGGTCGAACCTGGCGGGTCGGGCTGAACGAGGTCGATCGCGATCCGGTGTTGGCCGAGGCAGCCAACGCCATCAGGTGGCGTCGCTCCTCGGGGGACAGCCGCAGCGCCCCGGCCAGGCCAGCCAGCACGGTGTCGGACACTCCACGCAGGTTGCCCCGCTCCAGCCTGACGTAGTACTCCACGCTCATCCCGGCCAGCATCGCGACCTCCTCGCGCCGCAACCCGGGCACGCG
>DVLP01000212.1 GCA_018715445.1 Candidatus Avipropionibacterium avicola
CTGGTCTTGATCGCCCGGCGATACAACGGATCGGCGCAGGTCGGCGTCACCAGGACCGCGTCGACCCCCAGCGCTGCTGCATTGCGGAACGCGCTGCCCACATTGGCATGGTCGACCAGTCCCTCCAGGATGGCGATCCGCGACCGCGCCGCCTGCACCACCTGCTCAACGCTCGGCAGCGCCGCACGATGCACTGACGCGAGTGCCCCACGGTGCACGTGAAAACCGGTGACGCTCTCGGCCAGTGCCTCGTCCACGACGTACACGTCGACATCGGGATGGGCAGCGACGACGTCGTCCAACGAGGCCAACCAGCGTGGAGCCAGCAGGAACGATCGCGGCACGTGACCGGCCTCGACCGCGCGACGGATCACCTTCTCGCCCTCGGCGATGAACAGTCCCCGCTCCGACTCCAGCGACCGTCGCAGGGAGGTCTCGCGGAGCCGGACGTAGTCACCGAGCCGGGGATCATCCGGATCGCTGACCTCGATCAGCACGAGGTCACCGTACGGCCCTGGGTTCAGGCAGGCGCCGCAACAACCACGGCCGGATCCACCGGTGTGCCGCCATCCCCGCCCCGAGCGCGCCCAGCAGCTGCAACCACCACAGCCACGGCGCCACAGCGGCCAGCACAGCACCCACGACCACCGCGACAGTCCACGACAGGAAGACCCGGCGCCGCCACAGCAGCTCAGCGGCCACCAACAGCGGGATCAGCGACAGCCACAGCAGCCACGGGTGCTGCCCCAGGAAGTCCTGCAGGTGCATCTCCATCGGCGCAGGTCCTCAGCTGGCGCGGGCAGTCCAACGACCGTCGCGCTGCTCGATCTGCAGCGCCAGTCCGAAGGTCTGCGACATCGCCTCGTCGGTCAGGGTCTCCTCGATCGGTCCCGCAGCGACGACCCGACCCTCCCGCAGCAACATCACATGGGTCATGCCACGCGGGATCTCCTCGACCTGGTGGGTGACCAACACCTGGGTCGGCGCGTACTCGTCGAGCGCCAGCTCCGACAGCACCGAGACCAGGCTCTCCCGACCGGCCAGGTCGAGGCCGGCCGACGGCTCGTCCAGCAGCAGCAGCTCCGGGTCGGTCATCATCGCGCGGGCGATCTGGACCCGCTTGCGCTCGCCCTCGCTCAGGGTGCCGAAGGTGCGGTCCACCAGTCCGGCCATCCCGAACTGCTCGAGCAGCTCACCGGCCCGGTCATGGTCAAGCGAGTCGTACTCCTCACGCCAGCGACCCAGCACCCCGTACGAGGCGGAGACCACCACGTCGGAGACCCGCTCGGCCCGTGGGATGCGGTCGGCCAGCGCCGCCGAGGCCACGCCGATCCGGGGTCGCAGCTCGAACACGTCCACCGCGCCGAGCACCTCGCCGAGGATGGCGGCCACGCCACTGGTCGGATGGATCTGGGTCGCCAACACCTGGAGCAGGGTGGTCTTGCCGGCACCGTTCGGGCCGATCACCAACCAACGCTCCCCTTCTCGGACCTGCCAGGTGATGTCGTCGAGCAACTTCTGCTGCCCCCGGATGACGTCCACCCCGGCCAGTTCGATCACGTCCATGGGGCAAACCTACAAGACGTCCGCGCAGGTCGTACGGTGTGCTCGTGACTGTCGCACCCGACACCGGTCCGGACCCGGTGGGCGCCGCCCTCCGACTGACCGTCCACCTCAATGCCCTGACGTGGGCACCGGCCCACGGCACCGCCGCCGCGAGCCTCGATGTCGCCGCCCGCACGGTCGCCGGCCGCGACAGCACCCACCATGTCGTCGACACCGATTCCCTGCTGGGGTTGAGCCCGTGGCACGCCAACGACCTCGCCGACGCCCTGGCGGCAGCCCTCCCCCATGAGCCCGAGGGCTGGGTCCTGGTGCTCCCCCGTCCCGGCCATCTGGCTGGGCTGCGCGGCCCGGTGGCCACCAACACCGCTGCCCTCGATGCCGGAGCCGCCGTGCTCGCCCGGACCGCCGAGGTCGCCTGGGTCCCGGTGGTCGTCGGGCCGACTGTGCAGTGGATGCTCCACCCTGCCACCCCACCCCTGGGGCTGCCGGATCCGACCGAGGCCGAACGGTCCCTCACCGAGGCACTGCTGTCGGCCACCCGTGCCCTCACCGACCTCGACGTCTCCGGCGGCTCCCGTCCCGACCTGGTCAGCCCGCCCCGGCTGCCGAAGCCGTACGACGTCCGCCGCCAACGCGCCCTGGACCGGGCCTGGCACCTGCACCAGGTCGTGACCGTGGCCCTGGACGACGACGGTGGCGCCCTCTCCTCGTACGAGACCCTGCAACGGCGCCAGCACCTGTCCGGTCTGCTCGGACCGGTCCACGACGTCATCAGCGCCACCTGTTCGGCCCCACCGCGACGATCCGGTGCAACGATGGGGTCATGACCGACCCGAGCCAGCCCGACAACCTGAGCGTCGTGCCTGCCGCGCTGCGCGCCCACCACACCGATCCTGCCCCCGGCATGCTCGTGCTGCCCGGCGGCGGCTACCGCGCCCATGCCCCGCACGAGTCGGAGGTGGTCGCCCACTGGTTGTCCGGAGCGGGCATCCACGCCTTCGTGCTGCGTTACCCGGTCAGGTCCGATCCCACCGAGGAGCCGCTGGTCCCCGAGACGGTCGAGGCCGCCACCGCGGCGATGGCCTGGATCCGCTCCGGCGCCCACGGTCTCTCCGTCTCGGACCGGGTCGGGGTGATGGGCTTCTCCGCCGGCGGACACCTGGCCGCCTCGCTGTGCCACGCCGACCGTCTGATCGGTGCCTCCGCCGACCTGCTCCCCGACTTCGCCGTGCTCGGCTATCCGGTGATCTCGCTGGGCCACCAGAGCCACCCCGGCTCCCGCGACCGCCTGCTCGGGCTCGACGCCGACCCGGCCGAGATCACCCGGCACTCGATCGAGACCCAGGTCCACGCCGCGACCCCGCCGACCTTCCTGTGGCACACCGCCAATGACGAAGGGGTCCCGGTGTCGAACTCACTGCGCTACGCCCAGGCGCTGGCCGACCAGGGCGTCCCTGTCGAGCTGCACGTCTTCCCCGACGGCCTGCACGGGCTCGGGCTGGCGCCGCGCGATCCGGGCCCA
>DVLP01000213.1 GCA_018715445.1 Candidatus Avipropionibacterium avicola
GCACGGCCCGCCCCGCCCGGCACCGCCGACGAGCGCACGCAGTTGGAGGGCTTCCTCGAGCAGTACCGCGCCATCGTGCTGCGCAAGACCGACGGCCTCGACGACGAGCTGGCCCGGCGGGCCGAACTGGCCTCGGGGACCACGGTGGCCGGTCTGCTGCGCCACCTGCGCTGGGTCGAGGAAGCCTGGTTCGTCGAGGCCCTCCAGGGATCTGCTCGCCCGCAGTGGCGTGACACCGATCCGCAGTGGCAGTTCCGCCCCGGGACGGAATCGGTCGCCGAGCTCCGTGCCGCCTATGCCGCTGCCTGTGACCGCTCCCGCGAGATCGCTGCTCGCCACGCGCTCGACGACACCGGTCACAATCCGCGGATGGGTGAGGTCTCGCTGCGCTGGATCCACCTCCACATGATCGAGGAGCTCGCCCGCCACGCCGGCCACCTGGACATCCTGCGTGAGCAACTCGACGGAAGCGTCGGCTTCGACTGAGTCCGTCGCTCCCCGAGATTGTCGAGGGGTGAGCCAATTCGTCAGTCCTGGCCGATCGGCACCTGTCCCTGGGGGCTGCCGTCGGCAGGTGCGTGACTGGGGCGTCGGCACGATCAGGGCCGCCGGGGAGGGTTGCCTGGCCGCCGAGTTGCAGGTAGTGTCCGCAGGAAATCCTCGACCCCCGGAGGAACAATGAAGTTGCGTCACATTGCAGTGACAATGGTTGCATCGTTGGTTGCTTTCACGGTTGCCCAAGCGCCACTTGCTGAGGCCGCGCCGCCCAAGTCAAGCAAGTCTGAATCGGTTTCAATGAGCCCGGATGGGCCGCATGGTATAGCGCCACGGGCTGTCGTGCGATTCATCCCGCAGACCCCCGGAGACCCAACGCTCTCACCGGAGGACGTTGGGGCGGAGAGTGGTTTCCCGGAAGGCTGGCAAGGGTCGCGAGCGTCGCTCATTCCCCAGAAGATCATCGGTGCCGACGAGCGGCAGCGGACCACGCCGACCACGACTGGCATCAACTCTGCGATCGTGCAAATATCATTCACCGTGCCAGGCACCGACGAATCAAGTCATTGCACAGGGATCATGGTCTCCGCCGATGTGGTCGTTACTGCCGGACACTGTCTCTACAATCGGAGTGACCGGAGTGGTAAGGGCGTGACGGACTGGATCGACGTCAAGAACATCACTGTGATACCAGCTCTTGATGGGGATGAATTGCCGTACGGATTCTGTTCCACGGTGGCTTGGCTGAGCTCAGTGAAGGGCTGGACTGATGACGGGGACTCGGCCTACGACTACGGAGCGCTGAAGCTCGACCAGTGTCCCATCGGGAATGCTACTGGCACAATTGGTCTTGCGCCCACCTCCGGAGATGTCAGCGGGGTCGGAACCATCCTGCGCGGATATCCGTATGATAAGGATGATGGGACAACGATGTGGTACACCGCAAAGCCGATTGAGATCAGTGACGCGCGACAGCTGCACTACAAGCACGACACGGCGCGCGGACAAAGTGGTGCATCCCTCATTGGTGACTGTCCTGGCGGAACTGGTCTGTGTAGTGTTGGTATTCACACGAATGGGCATGAGATCAACAACTTTGGCGTTCGAATGATCGATGAGGTCTATGACAACCTAGTTTCGTGGCTCGATGACTAATGGAGCGGCGCAGATCTGCAGTCATGATTAGTCGGCGATCTGGTATCGTAGCGGGGGTTGCCCTCCCCATGATTCTGCTCTGGGGTACTAGCTGTAGTGTGCGAGGTTTCACGAGTCCCAGCTACTATCGGCCGGACCCCAACGATGCCAAGACTCTCGTCCTTGCTGTCTCCATCGGCCCCGAGGACGTCATCGACGAGGTCGAGGTCACGGAGCAGACCGACGAGCGGGTCCAGGTCCGGGTGGTCATCCGGAGTGAGCGTGGCGGAGGCATCGACATCGGCCTGCCTCTTGTCGACGTCCCGGTCAGGCTGGATGCGCCGCTGGGTGACCGGTTGCTCTTCGACCACAACAACGATCGGATCCCCGAGTACGGGGACTGGTGAGCTGCCCCTCGACGGGCTCGGGGGTCGGGGGTCTGACGGGCTCGGGGATCCGATGTCCCCGCGACAGGCTCGGGGGTCGTGAATGGGCTCGGGGTGCGGGTCGAGGGCTGGCCCCACTAGACTCCGGTCCATGGCGCGTGTGGTGGTGGATGTGATGCCCAAGCCGGAGATCCTCGATCCCCAGGGCAAGGCTGTGACCGGAGCACTGGGACGACTCGGCTTCGAGGGCCTGAGCGTACGACAGGGCAAGCGGTTCGAGATCGAGGTCGACGGTGAGGTCACCGACGAGCGGCTCGACGAGGTGCGGCGGGCGGCCGAGACCTTGCTGGCCAACACCGTGATCGAGACCTTCGAGGTCCGTGTCGACTCCCCGGGCCCGCTCCAGGACCAGGTCCAGCCATGACGGCGAGGATCGGCGTCGTCACCTTTCCCGGCTCGCTCGACGACCAGGACGCGCTGCGCGCGGTCCGACTGGTCGGCGCCGAGCCGGTCCCGCTGTGGCACGCTCATGACGGGCTGGACGGCATCGATGCGTTGGTGCTGCCGGGTGGCTTCTCCTACGGCGACTACCTGCGCTGCGGCGCGATCGCCCGCTTCGCCCCCCTGATGGGTGAGGTCATCCGCGCCGCCGGCCAGGGCCTGCCCGTGCTCGGGATCTGCAACGGCTTCCAGGTGTTGTGTGAGTCGCACCTGCTGCCGGGTGCTCTGGTCCGCAATGCCGGGATGCGGTTCACCTGCCGTGACCAGCGACTGCGGATCGAGTCCAACGACACCGTGTGGACCTCCCGCTACCAGCGGGGCCAGGAGATCACCATCGTGCTCAAGAACGGCGAGGGCAACTACGTCGCCGACGACGAGACGCTGGCTCGTCTGGAGGGGGAGGACCGGGTCATCGCCCGCTACCTCGACAACCCGAACGGTTCGGCCAACGACATCGCCGGGATCAGCAACGAGCGGGGCAATGTCGTCGGGCTGATGCCCCACCCGGAGCACAATGTGGACCCGTTGACCGGCCCCAACACCGACGGTGCGGCCTTCTTCGCCAGTGTGATGGGCTACGTCAGCGCGCTGGTCTGAGCGCCGATGTCTGCCCGCCGCAGCACCAGCGACGACGCTCGCCGCAAGCAGCGGGCCCGCCGTCGCGCGCAGCGGCGCCAACGCAGTGTGTTGGCGGTGCTGTTGCTGGTCGTGGTGCTCGCCGTGGCCACCGGGCTGCTGATCGGGCTCCATGCCGTCGCCGGCGCCTTCAACGAACCGTCGTCGACCAGCGGCTTCTACACCCCACGGGTGATCGTGGTCGGTGTCGACGGCCGCAGCGAGCTCACCCAGGCCGACCGTGACGTGCTGGGCGAGTACGAGGCCGAGACCGCCGCTGTGCTGACGCCGCAGCGGTGTGCCGCCAGCGGCTGGGCCAGCCTGTCCTCCCTGGCCGAGGCCGAGGTCTCCTGCGACCCGACGGTCACCGACATCGGTGTGGTGGACGACTGGCAGGACCGGCAGGCCGAGGCCGCACGGACCGCAGCTGAGCTCGGCAGCCTTGCCGGTGACGGACCCAACTGCGTGGCCGCGGTCGGCCCCCTCGCCGCGATCGGGGCGGCCCGCTCGGACGGCACCACCGCGGAGTACCTCGACCTCGACGGTTTCCGGGCCGCCGAGTACGAGACCTCCTGCCCGGTCGTGCTGGTCGATCCCGGGGACCGGGCCGACGAGGTGATCCGTGAGCTCGCCGGGGTCGAGGACGCCACGCTGATCGTCGCCGGGATGGGCGGAGGCCAGGACGTCCAGATGCTCTACCGCCTCGGCACCACCCTGCCCGGCTGGCTCACCTCCGAGACCACCGGACGCACCGGGGTGGTGACCCTGCCCGACCTCGCCATGACCCTGCGCGGTGCGGTCACCGGTGAAGCGGTCGAGGCAACGCCGTACGCCCATCCCCTGCAGTTGGTCGATCGTGACGGCGGCGTCGGTCCGGACCGCCTCCAGGAGCACCTGACCCAGACTGAACGGTTGGTCACGGTGCCGACCAAGGCCCTGCTCTGGGTCATCGGGGTGATGATCGGCGTTGCCGTCGTCGGGCTGCTGGTGTGGCGGCTGGGCCCTGGTCGCAGCCGGGAGGTCGCGCTGCCCTTCGTCGCCTCACTGGCCGCCAGCCTGCCGCCGGCGTTGCTGCTGGCGGGCATGACCGCGTGGTGGCGCAGTGACGCCCCCGGCCGCAGCCTGTTCGTCTCGGTGGTGCTGTCCTGGGTGATCACCGTGGCGGTCACCGTGGGCTCGCGCTGGATCGGTCCGCTGGTCCGTCGCGGCCTGACCGGGTGGTCACTGCTGGCGGTCCTCACCTTCCTGCTCTGCCTGGGCGATGCCGCCCTCGACGGCTTCCTGCGCCGCAACAGCTTGCTGGCCGTACGACCGATGCGGCAGTTCTCCGGCTTCGACGGCTCGGTGATGGCGCTGCTGATCGGCTCTGGGCTCGCGGTCCTCGGGGTGCTCGGCGCCTGGGAGGGCTTGGCCCGGCGGGTGAAGTCGGCCGGTGCCGAGGAGGACACCGAGACCAAGCTGAAGCGACGGCTGCGCCGGCCCCTGCCGTTCGACCTGCTGGGTCGGCCCGTCACCGGGATCGCGGTCGTCGTGGTCACCGTGCTGGCCGCCGTCTGGACTGCACGCACCCCGTCGGTGCTTGACATGGTGGCCTTCGTCGTCGTGCTGGGCTGGTTCCTCGCGGCCGGGTTCTGGTTGCGGCGCACCATGCCCGCCCGCTGACAGCGCATCCGACTGGCCCTTCAACGGGCTCGGCCCTCGACGGGCTCGGCCCTCGACGGGCTCGGGGATCGTTGTGGAGCTGAGTTGGATCGGCCCGTCGACGGGCTCGGGGGCGCTGGCTCAGCTCATCCGCCGCAGGCGCTCCTGCAACTGCTCGGTCCGATGGGCATTGCCCTGCAGCTCGACCCAGC
>DVLP01000214.1 GCA_018715445.1 Candidatus Avipropionibacterium avicola
CACTATCTGGGTGAAATCGCCGTCAGCGTGCATCGTCAGATCGTAGCCAGCGGCGAAGTCCGCCCGCGGAGGCCACCGGCCGTCGGCGTGCCTCGCCGCCTGCCTGTCGGGTTACTGGCCGCCGGGCTCGACGCAACCGTTGGCCAGGGCCACTGGACCGCAGTACGGGCCGAGAGTGACGCCGTCATCGGCGGGATTGTATGGGGTCATGTCGGAAGGGAACATCCCTTGTGGGGGCGGGGCTTGCCGCGCTCCGAGGTACGGGTAGTCGTCGTAGCACTTCGAGTGGTCCGCGACGATGCTGCCGTCCTTGCAGGTCACTCCCGCCGGAGGCGGCGCCACGTACGTGTTAGGCGCCGGAGCGTAGGTGCCGGCTGGCGGGACCTCAGCCACGATCCTCTCCGTCTCGGTGACGGTCGTGCTCGAGCTCGAGGCTGTCGTGGTGCTGGTCGGCGTCGATGTGGAGGTGACGGCAGAGGAGCTAGTCGTCGGCTCGACCTCCACTGCAGGCTCAGCGGACTGCCCGCATCCGGTGAGCAGCAGGATCGCCGCGGCGCCGGCGCATGCCGCCGCTGACCTGGCCCAGGACAGTGAATGTGGGTTGGTCGACATCGACTTCCGATCTACGGCGCAGTGTGGGTACCGGCGTCCACGACGCCACCAGCTGCCAGTATGGCGATCGCCCAATCGGCAGGCACCCGCAGCCTGGTGATCAGCTCTTGGTGAGGTAGTGGGCGTCCTCGCCCAGGGCGAGCTCCACTTCGGTCTTCAACGTGCGGTGCCGCAGGAGTTTCGGGTCGCCGGCCAGAATCGACTGGGCATCGGCCCGGGCCGCCAGGTGGATCGGCCCATCCCGCAGCAGGTCCGCCACACGCAGGCCCGCGTCGCGGCCAGCCTGGGCGGTACCGGTCATCGCCCCGGGCCCGCGGATCTCCAAGTCCTTCTCCGACAGCACGAACCCGTCGTCGGTGGCGACCATCGCCTCCATGCGGGCCGCACCGTCGGCGCCCTTCGTCTCGGCCACCAGCCAGCACTGGCCGGCATGCTTCCCGCGCCCGACACGGCCCCGCAGCTGGTGCAGCTGCGCCAAGCCGAAATTTCCGGCGTCGAGGATCACGATCGCCGTCGCGTTCGGCACCGACACCCCAACCTCGATCACCGTCGTCGCCACCAGCACGTCCACCTCGCCGGCCTTGAACGCGGCCATCTGCTCGGCCCGCTCGTCCGGGTGCTGCTTTCCGGTAGCCAAGCCGATGCGCAGCCCGGCCAGCGCACCGTCGCGGAGCTCGTCGGCGGTTTCCTGCGCCGCCGCCGCCTGCTTGGTCTCCGACTCCTTACCGGAGACAACCACGCGCGGGCACACCACGAACGCCTGCCGGCCGGCGGCGACCTGCTCCCGGATCGCCTGCCACGGCCCGGCCGCCCGATTACCGGTGCTGACCTGGTGCTCGACCCAGCGGGTGTCAATCGGTGACCGTCCCGGCGGCTTCTCATCCAGGATCGACAGGGCCAGGTCTCCGTAGGTGGTGATCGCCGCAGTCCGCGGGATCGGGGTGGCGGTGGCCTGCAGAATGTCCGGGCTCGCCCCGCCGGGGCCTTTCGCGGCGAGCAAGGCCCGCTGATCGACACCGAACCGGTGCTGCTCGTCGATCAACGCCACCCCGAGCCGGTGGAAGATGACCTTGTCCGTGAGTAGAGCGTGGGTGCCGACCACCAGGTGCACGGTGCCGTCGGCCAGGCCGGCCAACACTTCCTTGCGCGGCCGGGGCAGGTTCTTGCTCACCAGCAGGTCTACCTGCAGCCCCAGCGGCGCGAGCGCTTCCGCTAGTTCCTCGTGGTGTTGCCGGGCCAGGATCTCGGTCGGCGCCAGCAGCGCCGCCTGGTAGCCGCCCTCGATGGCCATCAGTGCCGCGCCGGCCAGCACCATCGTCTTGCCGGACCCGACATCCCCCTGGAGGAGACGGTTCATCGGGTGCGCCGACATCATGTCTTCGCGCACCTGCGCCAGGGCGCGGGACTGGGCGCCCGTCAGCGGCCACGGCAGCGACGACAGCCACCGCCCGGTCAGCTCCCCCGTCGGGGCATGCGTGACCCCCGGCTCGGCGGCCTGCGCATGCCGCAGCACCCCCAACGCCAGCTGCAGACGCAGCAACTCGTCGTACGCCAACCGGTCCCGCCCCCGGTCGGCGGACGGCTTGTCGTCCGGCACGTGCACCGTCTGCAGCGCAGCAAGCCGCGACGGCAGCCCCCGCTGTTCGACGATCCGGGGCGGGATCGGGTCGTCCAGCTCCGGTATCCGTCGCAGGGCGTCCACCGCGGCACGGCGCAGCATCCAGGTGTTGACCTCGTGCTTGGCGGACTGCCGGTAGATCGCCATCAGGGGGGCGCCGGCGTCGTCGAGCTTCTCGGTCAGTGGCGCCGACATCGACAACTGTCCGTTGAACTCACTCAGGTCGCCCTGCACGATCACCAGGTCTCGGGTGCGGAACCTCGAGCGCATCCACATCGCCCGGAAGTACATGATCGAGACGTTGACCAGGTCATCTCCGACCGTCAGCCGCACATACGACTTCTCCCAGTTGGTGTCGACACGCTTGACCCGGGCAATGAATGTCGCTTCCATCCCGGGCGCCAGATCGGCCAACGGGGTCAGCTGGGTGCGGTCCACATACCGCAGCGGCACCCACATCATCAGGTCGTAGACGGTGGTGATCCCGGCCCCCTCCAGCCGTTCGCGGGCCTTCTCCCCCACCCCGTCC
>DVLP01000215.1 GCA_018715445.1 Candidatus Avipropionibacterium avicola
CCAGCTCGACCCGCGGCACCATCTCGAGCACTGCGTCGCGCTGGCCGAGGAAGCCCTGCTCGACGGCAACGACCCCTTCGGCTCGGTGCTGGTCGACCCGCAGGGTCAGCTGTTGTTCGCCGACCGGAACCGCACCCGTGACGGCGACCAGACCCAGCACCCGGAGTTCGAGATCGCCCGGTGGGCGGCCGAACACCTGAGCCCGTCCGAGCGCGGCGAAGCCGTCGTCATGACCTCCGGCGAACACTGCCCGATGTGCAGCGCCGCCCATGCCTGGGTCGGGCTCGGCACCATCCACTACGCGACCAGCTCAGCCCAGTTCGTCGGCTGGCTGGCCGAGTGGGGACTGTCCCCCGGCCCGGTCGCACCGTTGGCCATCAACGTCGTTGCACCCCAACTCGACGCCGTCGGCCCCTACCCGGAGTACGCGGACCGGATCCGGCAGTTGCACGCCCGCCGCCACGGCATCACCGACACCTGACCGCCCCCGGCAGAGTTCTGGGCCACGGCGCATCCGCATTAGGCTGGTCATGGCGTTCTGTCCACCCATCCCGAGTTGAGGAGTTCCATGGTTGCCAAGGTCGCGTTCCTGACCGCCGGAGGTTTCGCCCCCTGCCTGTCCGCCGCCCTCGGACGGCTGATCCAGCGTTACACCGAGATCGCGCCCGACGCCGAGCTGATCGCCTACGAGCACGGCTACCAGGGCCTGCTGCAGGGCAAGTCGATCCCGATCACCGACGTGGTCCGCGAGCGCGCCGACCTGCTCACCCAGTACGGCGGCTCCCCGATCGGCAACTCCCGGGTCAAGCTCACCAACGCCGCAGACCTGGTCAAGCGTGGCCTGGTGGCCGAAGGCGTCGACCCGCTGCGTGCCGCGGCCGACCAGCTCACCCGTGACGGCGTGCACGTGCTGCACACCATCGGTGGCGACGACACCAACACCACCGCAGCCGACCTGGCGGCCTTCCTCGCCAAGGAGGACTACGACCTCACCGTGGTCGGCCTGCCGAAGACCATCGACAACGACGTGGTCCCGATCAAGCAGTCGCTGGGGGCCTGGACCGCGGCCGAGCAGGGCTCGCGCTTCGCCCAGAACATCATCGCCGAGCACAACTCGGCCAGCCGGATGCTCATCATCCACGAGGTGATGGGGCGTCACTGCGGTTGGCTCACCGCCGCCACGGCGAAGGCGTACAACGACTGGCTGGACACACGCGAATGGCTGCCCGAGATCGGACTGGACCGTCGCGAGTGGGACGTCCACGGGGTCTACGTCCCCGAAGCCGTCATCGACCTGGACGCCGAGGCCACCCGCCTGCGCGGCATCCTCGACGAGGTCGGCAATGTCAACATCTTCCTCTCCGAGGGTGCCGGCGTGGACGCCATCGTCGCAGAGCTCGAGGCGGCCGGTGAGGAAGTCGCCCGCGACGCCTTCGGCCACGTCAAGATCGACACCATCAACCCGGGCGCCTGGTTCGGCAAGCAGTTCGCCTCCCGCCTCGGCGCGGAGAAGGTCATGGTCCAGAAGTCCGGCTACTTCTCCCGCTCCGCCCCGGCCAACGAGGCCGACCTCGAGCTGATCACCCAGATGTGTGAGCTCGCCGTCGACGCGGCGATCGCCGGCAACCCCGGCGTCATCGGCCAGGACGAGGAGAACGACGACCAGCTCAGCGTGATCGCCTTCGACCGGATCGCCGGCGGCAAGGCCTTCGACATCGAGACCGACTGGTACCTCGACCTGGTGGACCGGATCGGTCAGGACCGCCCGGTCCGCGCCGAGGCCCACTGACCCCAGTCAGTCCTTGGGCTTGCGCCTGAGCTTGCCGAGTGCGCCCGCCACCGTCGCGCCGAGGCCGAGGCCGGCGGCCGCACCGGCAACCCAGCCCGCCCCCAGGCCGGCCTTCACCGACTTGCGGGCCACGTCCTGGGTGACCCACGGTTGACCCTGCCCGGGCTCCCAGTCCAGGCTCTCGGGCACCGACCCGACGCGACGTCGTGCCGTGCCCAGGGCGCGGGTCCGGTGCGCCGGCGGCGGCATCGACGGGCCCTGCACCTGGCTGTGGGGGTCGAACTTGTGCTCGTCGCGCTCCGGGGTCGCCGGCTGGTCGGTGGTGGCGATCCAGGCCGCCACCATCAGGGTCAGGGTGCCGAACAGGTTGATCACCAACATCACCACGACCACCGGTCCGAAGACCTTCGCCGCGGCATTGCCCGAGAACGCCCCGGCGAGCAGGCCGGCGCCGTACTGGAGCACCGCCAGACCCACCGCGCCGACCAGGGCGCCGATCGCACGGGACCGGGCCGGCACCGGGACCTGGGGGAAGACCCAGAAGATGAAGCTGAACAACAGCCAACCGGAGATGATCGACAGCAGGATCGGTCCGGCCCGGAAGACCAGGGCGACCCACGTGACGTCCTGCAGGCCGAGCAGCCCGATCAGCCAGGTGTTCAACGCCGTGCCGGCCGAGGCCAGCGCGAAGGTCAGCGCGACCAGGAACAGCAGCACGACCAACAGGCCCGCATTGACCAGGGTCTCGACCACGATGTTGCGCTTGTCCTCGGCCATGTCGAAGTTCGGTCGCCACTGGGCGCGGATCGCGCTCTTGAGGTTGCCGACCCAGTTGCTGCCGGTGTAGAGCGCCAGCAACAGCGACGTGACACCGATGCTGCGCCAGCCGGACAGCGCATTGTCGATGGTCTGGCTGATGCCCTGGGTGGCTTCGTCACCGCTCAGGGCCTTGCCGACCTCGTCCTTCACCATCTGCAGCAGGTCCGGTCGGAGCTCGAGGACGAACCCGGTCACGGCGAAGGCGAACATCACGATCGGCACGACCGCCAACAACGAGAAGTAGGCCATCGCGGCAGCGAACTGCTTGCCGAGTCGAGCGTTGAAGCGTTCGAGGGCCCGCAACAGGTGCGCCACCCACGGCCGTTCGAGCAATGCCTTGACCCACTCGACCACGATCGCTGTCTCCCTCTCGCCGGTGTGCGTCCTGAGGGGCACCAGCCTAACGGGCGGTTGACAGCTTCGGGGTCCGGTAGTTGTGTGGGGACCATGCCACGTCCCCTGGACCATGACGAGATCGCCCACCAGATCGCCGAGCACCAACGCTGGAGCGTCGAGGACACGCTGGTGGGACGCTTCGAGTGCGACGGGTTCGCGACCGCGATCCAGCTCGTCAACGCCGTCGCGGCCGAGGCCGAGGAGATGAACCACCACCCCGACATCGACATCCGCTTCGACACGGTGGTGCTCAATCTGCTCACCCACAGCGAGGACGGCATCACCCAGCTCGACATCGAGCTGGCCATGCGCGCGGACCAGGCGTACGAACGGTTGATGGCCGGCAAGGGCAACGGCGACTGACCGGACGAGCCACGCGCCACGACCGCTCATCCGCGTAGGCTGTGGGCCATGGA
>DVLP01000216.1 GCA_018715445.1 Candidatus Avipropionibacterium avicola
CGGACCAGGTCAGGGACGGCCGAGCTGCCCCGGTGGCGGTACGGCTTCACCTGGCCCGAAGTGGCGGCGCTGCCCCTATTGCCAGGGATTACCCGTCTGTTGGTCTCGTCGTCCGCCAGGCCGCACGGAAGCGACGATGCCGAGCCCATCGGGCCGACCGAGGCGACGCTCCCAGTGACACTGGTCCACCCACTGCGACCCGACGAACCGCTGGCCGATCTGGTGGAGGCGTTCGTGGAGTCACGTCGGGCCGGCCACCGGTTCCTGGTCGACGGGCTCGACGAGCTGGATCGCACCCTCGACGTGCGCCCCGGTCTGGTCGACCGGATCGGCAACCCGACGCCGGCCCACCATGCGCTCGCCGTGCTGAATCCGACCCTCCACGGCCCGGTGGATATCACCCGCGAGGCCGACCGTTACACGGTCCACCGAGCCGGTCGACGGTTCGTCATCGACCTGCGCCGGACCGACGAGCCACCACCCAGGGACGCACCCGCCGAGGTGGTCGACCTGGCCGATGCGATGACCTGCCGCCCCGAGGAGTGCAGCGGCCCCTGGCTCGAGTGGTCATCGGATCGCCACCGTGGCGTCAGGCCGCGCTGTTGAACCGACCGAGGGCTGCCTCCTGGACCTCCATGAAGTCCTCGAGTCCCATGCTGTTGAGGGTGTCGACGTACTTGTCCCACTCGGAGAACGACCGGTCACCGGTGATGAACTGCGCCCGGCTCTCCTCGCAGAACTTGGTGATGTCGTCGACGATGCCCTGCAGCCGGGTCCCTTCCTCCACGGTGTAGGTGAAGTTGGGCCAGCGGTCAGCCATCGGGATCGCATCCGGCTCGAGCAGCTCGGCCGCCTTGCGGGAGTTGTCGGTCGCTTCCTGACCCTTGAAGAACGACTCCTGGACCCACCCCGGGTAGGGCGAGCCACCGTAGGTCACGTAGGAGCCGAGCGCCTTGCCCAGCCCCTCGGAGTTGTTGATGATCTCCGGGAGGTACTCGACCTCGCCCGACGAGGTCCGCTGGAAGCTCTCCCCCTCGATCCCCATGAAGAACAGCTCACATCCGGCGTCGGAGTAGAAGTGGTCCATCCAGCGTCCGATCACTGCCATGTTCTCCACCCTGTTGGTGATCGAGAAGTTCGCGGTGTTCACCACGGTCGGGCGGCAGTGGACGTAGGTGTGGTCGCCCTGCGGCCCGACGAGCTGTTTGGACGAGACGAACTCCGCGGCACCGTCGCCGTACATCTGCTCCGGGTCGATGGTGACCACGGTCCCGTACACCCCGGCTCCGGCATCGGCATCGAACTGTCCCCGTTCGATCGAGAAGATGTGCTTGGCCACCAGACCCTCGGCATACATCCGGTGCAGGAACTCCAGCAGATCACGGTAGGCCTCGTGAGCCGGATAGAAGCGCAGCTCCCCGGTCGACGGATCGGTGTCGATGTTGGCCGTCCCGGTGCCCCGGGTCCGTAGGCCGTACGAGCCCAGCAGCATGTTCTCCAGGGACTGCCCACTGGCGTAGTCCCCGTACGGGATCGAGTCACCGTCCCGGTTCGGCGAGGCCTTCTTGAACTTCTGCAGCAGCGTGAAGTACTCCTCCGTGGTGGTGGGCATCGACTCGTCCACCCGGTCGAGCCAGTCCTGGCGAATCCAGAGCCTCTGGCTGTAGCTCAGCCCGAGGAACTCGGCGTCATGGACGACCGGGAGACCGTAGATCCCGCCGTCGGGGAAGGTCATGGCCGCCCGTGCTCCCGGCGTGGAGTCCACCAGTGCGGTCAGGTTCGGCATGTGGGTCTCAATCAGCTCGCCCAGCGGCAGCAGCGTGCCGTCCGCGCCGTAGCGCACCATCTCGAGGCTGGGCAGTGCCGCACCGTAGAAGGCTTCCGGAAGGTCACCGCTGGCGATCGCCAGGTTCACCTTCTCCTTCATGGCCGTCGTGGGGACCAGCCCCCAGTCCACGGTGACATTCGTCTGCGACTGGTAGTGCTTCCAACTCGCAACGTCGTTGTACTCCGGCAGGGAGTTCGGGTTCTTGGCCGTCATGTAACGGATCGTGAGCGGCTCGTCCACGATCGGGAACCCGGATTCGTTGAAGGAGTCGGGCACCTCGCTGAGCCGCTCATCGGCGGGGTCATCACCTCCCGACGAACACGAGGCCGTGCCGAGCGCAGCCATCGCAAGACCGGTGGTGCCGGCCAGCTGCAGGGCTCGTCGACGAGAGATCGGGTTGGCATCCATCATGGCAATCGGCTCCTTCGCCGAGGTGACTGGGTCCTGGCGGTGACAGTAATGCAACCGGTGGACAGTGGCAACGGACCCGGTCCGGCCCCGAGAACGGATCCGACATCGGTGCAGGAGTCGACGGCGCTGGTGCATGGCCCCCGACAACGACCGCGCGCCAGAGTGGAGCCATGAGCACTGTGAGCCAGAGCATGGGTCTGGACGATCTCGGCGGCGAGTACGACCCGGAGCTCTACCGCGCCAGCATCGTCGCTGAAGCAGCACCGCGTCCGACCGACGTGCAGTGGCCGAGCTGGGAGGCCAGTTATCGCGAGCACGGCTACCAGGCGGTGCAGGGCCTGTTCACCCACGACGATGTCGACGCCGCGATGGCCGGCATCGACCACCTGATCTCCGGTCAGGTCGAGCAGTTCCGCGGCGTCCAGTGGGAGCGGGCAGCCAAGCAGCTGGCCGAGAGCTCCGACCTGGCCACCCGACGCGACCTGGTCCGCAAGTTGATGTACTACGTCGACCATGACGAGCGGCTGCACCGGATGGCCCATGCCCCGCAAGTGATCGAGCTGATGGAGCGGCTGTTGGGTGAGCCGGTCACCCTGTTCGCCGACCAGGCCCTGCTCAAACCGCCGGGGATCGGCCGGGAGAAGCCCTGGCACCAGGACCTGGCCTACTTCGACCTGCGCCCGGGCGCTCCGGTCGTCGGGCTGTGGATCGCGCTCGACGAGGCCGACATCGCCAACGGCTGCATGCACCTGGTCTCGGACAGCCACCACGAGGGCAGCGTGGTCCACTTCAACCGTCGCGACTTCCAGATCTGCGACACCGAGCTCGCCGGGTCACGGGTCACCGCGGTCCCGCTGCACCCCGGTGACGCCCTCGTCTTCGACGGACTGCTCTGGCACGGCACTCCGCGCAACGGATCGGACCGGCGTCGGTGGGCACTGCAGTTCCACTACGCCCGGACCTCCGACATGTGGCAGACCAAGGAGCAACGTCACGACTACAAGGAGAAGCGGTTGGCGGTCTTCGGCGCCGACGGCAAGGACGTCACCTGCTGAGCGAGGGATCCTCGACACGTCGAGCGCGCAAGGTCGGACAGGGGATACTGGTGCCATGGCCGATCCGTTCGTGAAGGTGTGTGGGCTGACCCGACCTGAGCACGTCGACTGGGCGGTCGAGCTCGGCTACGACGCCGTCGGGTTCGTCCTGGCCCCGCGCAGCAAGCGTTACGTCTCCCCCGAGCAGGCCCGAGCCCTGATCGAGCACGCCACCGGACGGATCATGACCTTCGCCGTCGCCGTCGACTGGGACGATGTGGCGCCGGTCGCCGACCTGGTCGACATCGTGCAGGTCTACGAGCGCGTCGCCCGTGATGACTTGGCGCTGGCCGGGGACAGCCCACCGACCGACGCCGAGCGGTTGGCGTACTTCGTCCACGACGCCAGTGTCGGGTCAGGCGAGTTCGCCACGATCCCTTCCTGGGTGCAGGACCTACCCACCCGGACGATCCTGGCCGGCGGCCTCGCGCCGAGCAATGTCGCCGCCGTGATCGAGCAACACCGTCCGTACGGCGTGGATGTCTCCAGTGGTGTCGAGTCCTCCCCCGGCGTCAAGGACCGTGACCTGATGGTGGCCTTCATCGACGCTGCCCGCGGAGCGATGTCGGGCTGAGCCATGTTTCGCACCCGAGCCCGTACCGGAGCGGGCACCGGCACCCTGCTGAGAGCGGGCCGGTTCGACGTGGGACCCACCTGGCGACTGCCGTTGAGGATCACTGAGTTCCACGCGTTGTTCGTCGGGTTGTCCGGCCAGTTCCGCTTCACCGTGGGTGAACGGGTCGAGACCCTGACCAGCGGCGGGGTGCTGTGGATCCCGCGCCACCTTGCCCACCACGGGGTGCTGGGCAGCACCGAGGCCAGCTGCCATGTGGTGCACTTCGAGCTCCATCCCCGTGACCAACCACCTCCGAACCGGCTGCGCCACTGGGCCAGCGTCGACCCCGAACGAGTCGACCAGCTCTGCCTGCGCGCCGCCGCGGACCTGGCCGAGCAGACCCTGACCGGAGCCCACGCGGGCGACGCCCGGCTCAACGATCTGCTCGCCCTGCTCGCCGGGGCACCGGATGCCGCAAGCGCTCCCCCGCCCGGCGAGGGGACCACCCCGGCCTCGGTGGAGGCGGTCGCCGCCGTCCTCAACCACATCGCCCACCACGTCGACAGCCCGCTGCGGATCACCGATCTGGCAGCGATGGCCGGGTTGCACCGCAGCCACTTCACTGCGGTCTTCACCCGGCTCACCGGGCTGCCACCGAGTCGCTACGTCGTCGCCGCCCGACTGGCCAGGGCACGGGAACTGTTGGAGACCACCTCGCTGGGGCTGGACCAGATCGCCACCCGTTGCGGCTTCGACTCGGCGTCCCATCTGGCCCGCCGCTTCAACGAGTACGAAGGACTCTCGCCCGGCAGGTACCGCACCCGCCACGCAACCACCCAGCACGAACTAGGGTTGGGCCAACAGCGATGAAGGAGAACCCCATGGCAGACCCGGTACGGCTTGGCATCATCGGACTCGGCACGCAGGGCGGCACCTATCTGCGGTTCATCCGCGAGGGTCGGCTGCCCAATGTCGAGGTCGGCGCCATCTGTGACGTCCTGCCCGAGAAGAAGGCGATCGCCGACGAGCTCGGGGTGCCGTTCTTCACCGATCATCGTGACCTGGTCGCCTCCGGCGCCGTCGAAGCCGTCGTCACCACCGTGCCGCACTACGCCCACCCCGAGGTCGCGATCCATGCCCTCGACAACGGACTGCACGCCCTGGTCGAGAAGCCCGTCGCGGTCTACACCGAGCAGGCCCGCGCGTTGATCGACTTCGCCGCGACCAAGCCGGAGCTGAAGTTCGGCGTCTTCTTCAACCAGCGCACCAATCCGCTCTACCGTGACCTGAAGGAGCTGCTGTCCTCCGGTGAGCTCGGTGCCCTGCGCCACACCAGCTGGATCATCACCACCTGGTGGCGCCCCCAGCCGTACTACATGCAGTCCCAGTGGCGGGCCACCTGGGGCGGTGAGGGCGGTGGCGTCCTGATCAACCAGGCCCCGCACCAGCTCGACCTGTGGCAGTGGCTGTGCGGGATCCCGGAGTCGGTCTTCGCCAAGTGCGCCCACGGCTTCCGACGCGACATCGCGGTCGAGGACGAGGTCAATGCGCTGGTCGACTTCGGTGACGGCGCGACCGGTTCGATCATCACCTGCACCCACGACATCTTCGGCACCGACCGCCTCGAGATCCTGTGTGACCGCGGCAAGATCGTCGTCGACGGCTCGAAGACGGTGACCATCACCAAGCTGGAGCGCGACGAGCAGGAGATCTCGGGGTCGATGGATCCCGAGACCTCCGCGAAGCTGTTCAGTGGTGAGGTCGACCGTTCCTCGCTGATCACTGAGGAGACCAAGGACTACAGCTCGGTCTGGGGCCAACAGCATGTCGAGGTGCTGCGCAACTTCGCGGCGGCCGTGCGCGGCGAGGAGGAACTGCTCGCCCCCGGCGGCGACGGCATCCACGGGGTCCGTCTGGCCAATGCCATCCAGCTGTCGAGCTGGATCGGCCAGGAGGTCTCGATCAGCGACTTCCCCGAGGACACCTACCTCAGCGAGCTCAACCAGCGGATCGCTGCCGAAGGCCTGTACGAGCAGAGGTCCTGACCCGGCCGTGCGGGCTCGGCCCCTCGACGAGCTCGGGGGGCGTGAGGGTGAGCTCGGGGGACGGTAGCGTGCCCGTCGTGTCCGAATCCGAGAAGCCCGCGCCCACCCATCTGACCGGTCCGGTCGTCGAGCAGTCGGCGACCCTGCCCCTCAGCCCTAGTGCGGTGTGGACCCTGCTCACCACGGCGGAGGGGCTGTCCACCTGGTACGCGATCGGCGGCGGCGCCGAGGTCGAGGCCGAGCCGGGCGGCGCGATCGCCCTGTGGTGGGAACAGGGCAAGGTCTTCCGCGGCACGGTCGGCATCTGCCGGGCCCCGGAACGGTTCGACTACCGGATCCCCCAGTCGCCCGACGAGAAGCTCGACCCCGAGACCACCACGCTGGTGCAGTTCAAGATCGACCCCGTCGAGGGCCAGCCCGATCAGGCCGTCATCACGGTCCGCGAGAGCGGCTTCACCCAGTTGGAGCGACCGAAGGATGCCTTCACCGCGTCCTCGATCGCCTGGATCGGCGCCTTCGGTCTGCTCCAGCAGGTCGCCGACCGGCTGGCTACCATGACCGAGTGACCCGACCTGCCGCCTCCTCGGACCCCTCCCCACGGGTGCCCGACGGACGCCTGCTGCTGTTCAGTGATGTCGACTCGACCCTGATCCGCGACGAGACCATCGACCTGATCGCCGACGAGGCCGGGTGCGGTGCCGAGGTCGCGGCCGTGACCGAGCGGGCCATGCAGGGCGAGCTCGACTTCACCGCCTCCCTCACCGCCCGGGTCGGCCTGCTCGCCGGGCTGGAGGCAACAGCCCTGGACCGGGTGGCCGAACGGTACGAGCTCACCGCCGGCGCGGCGGCGCTGATGGCGCGGCTGAGCGAGGCTGGCCATGTCACCGGGATCGTCAGCGGCGGATTCACCTTCCTCACCGATCGTCTGCAACGCGAGCTCGGGATCACCCATGCCTTCGCCAACACCCTCGAGATCGTCGACGGTCGACTCACCGGCCGGGTCAGCGGTCCCGTCGTGGACCGCGAACGCAAGGCGGCCCTGCTGCGCGAGATCGCCGTTGCTGAACAGATCCCGACCGAGCGCACGATCGCGGTCGGCGACGGAGCCAACGATGCGGCCATGGTGGTCGCCGCCGGCCTCGGGGTGGCCTTCTGCGCCAAGCCGGCGCTCGCCGAGGTCGCCGACCTGGTGATCGACGAGCCGGACCTGTCGTTGCTGCTGCCGTACCTGGGGCTCTGACCCCTCGACGAGCTCGGGGGGGGCGTGGGCTCGAGCTCGGGGGGCGTGGGCTCGAGCTCGGGGTCGTCGGTCAGATCCAGCCTCGGTCGCGGGCGGCCCGGGCGGCCTCGTGTCGATTGGCGGTGCCGAGCTTGGCGACCGCGGCCGACAGGTAGTTGCGGACCGTCCCGGGAGACAGGTGGGCACGCTCGGCGATCTCCTCGACCGGCGCGCCTTCGGCGGCCAGGGTGAGGACGTCGGCCTCCCGGGCGGTCAGAGGTGAGTCGCCGGCCGCCATCGCCTCGGCCGCCAGCTCCGGGTCGACATAGCGTCCGCCGGTGGCCACGGTACGGATCACCTGAGCCAGCACCGTGGCACCCACGGTCTTGGGGACGAAGCCGCGTACGCCGCTGGCGAGCGCGGTCTTGAGGTAGCCCGGTCGACCGTGGGAGGTGACGATCACCGTGGCGCAGTCGGGCAGGTCCTCGCGCAACTGGGCCGCGACCGCGATCCCGTTCGGCTCGGGCATCTGCAGGTCGAGCAGTGCCACGTCCGGGCCCTCGGCGCGGATCACGGTCAGCGCTTCCTCGCCGGAGGCGGCCGTGGCGACCACCTCGATGTCGTCCTCCAGGGCGAGCAGGCCGGCCAGGGCCTGTCGGATCAAGGTCTCGTCCTCGGCCAGCACCACGCGGATCATCGGTTGACCTCCTCTGCCGTACGGCTGTCGCTCGAGTCCCCGGTCGGTCCAGCCTCAGCTGGCACTGTCTCAGCTGGGACAGGGACCTGCGCCTCCACCGCGAACCACCCAGCCTCATTGTTGACGCTGATGCTGCCTCCGACGGCACCGACCCGCTCCACCATGGCGGCCAGTCCCCCGCTCGAAGCGGCCAGCGGATCGTCCGGGGTCGTCTCGGGCACGCCGTCATTGGCGACGCGGAGCCGTACCTCGGTCGGGGTCGTGGTGAGCTCGATCTCGGCCCGGGTCGCGCCACTGTGGCGCAGGATGTTGGTGACCGACTCGCGCAGCACCCAGGCCAACACGTCGGTCCCGGCCGGTACGGTCTCGTCACCACTGACGCGGCAGTCGACCTGGGCCGCGGACAGCAGCGACCGGGCGCCGTCGATCTCGCCGGTCAGGTCGACCCGGGAAGCCCCGCGGACCACTTCGCGCACCTTGGCACCGGCACGGTCGGCGATCCGGTGGACCTCGCGCATCTCCTCGGCGGCAGCTTCCCCACCACCACGGGAGGCGAGCTCGGCGGCAAGTTCGCTCTTCACCGCAATCGCGGCCAGGGTCTGGCCGAAGACGTCGTGCAGGTCCCGGCTGATCCGGGCCCGCTCGTCGGAGACGGCGGCCCGGGCCGCCAGGTCACGGGCCTCGCGCAACTCGTGCAGCACCCGCAGGTGCCAGGCCGAGAACCACCAACTGAGCACCAGGATCGGCACGGCCACCAGCAGCCCGCCGACCCACATGCCGCCCTGCTCGGTCCAGCCCAGGACCGTCACCGCGGCCACCATGGCCACCACGGTCGCGGCGCCGGCGACCAGTGCGGCCTGCCACAGACGCAGCACCATCACCCAGGCACCGACCTGGACCAGCACCACGCAGCCGATCGCCACCGGCCACCACCCCTCGGCCCCCACGATCAGGGGCAGCACCACGACCGAGACCACCGTGACCACGCTGGCGGCCAGCCTCCGGCGCCGGTCCCGCAGCGAGGCCACCTCACCGGCGAGGCGGCGCAGGGCCCACCGCGTCCAGACGTCGACTCCGAGGAGCCCGACCGTCCACACCACGAGGCCGACGGCATCCCGCCAGGTCAGCTCCACCCGTCCGTCGCCGACCGCGGCAGCGGCAGCGGCGGCAGCCCCGAGCAGCGGTGACACCGGCACCACCCGGACGCCCCACTGCAGGTAGCGGATCAGCAGATCCGGGTTGGTACGGGGTCGCGACATGGGGGCCATTCTCGCAGGCTCCCTCAGGCCGTCTTCTTGCGACGAGTGACCAGCCAGGTCACCGCAGCGGCTCCGAGGAAGACCGCGTCGTAGACCAGCATTGCCGGGCCCGGGTCGATGTCATTGCGCTGGGTCAACGCGTCGACGCTGCCCGTGGTCAACAGCCCGACCGCGAAGGAGAAGGTGTTGTGGACCGCATGGATCAGGATCGGCACCTCCAGGCCACCGGTGCGCCAGGCGATGATCGCCAGCGACAGGCCGAAGATGAAGTAGTAGCTGGCCATCCACGGGTTCGGCACGAAGTGGGCGATGGAGAACAGCACGCTCGAGACCACCATCCCGACGACGATCCCGATGCCGCGCGGGGCCCAGGTCGCGGTCGCGCGGAACAGCAGCCCACGGAAGGCCATCTCCTCACCGGCCGCCTGCAGCGGGGTGGTCAGGATGCAGATCACCATGATCACGATCACGATCGGGCTGGGCGGCTGCACCCCGAGCGCCAGGCCGGCGCCGATGAACACCGCCCAGACCGGCAGCACCACCAGCGCGGCCCGGGCCATCAGGCCCCACCGCAGCCGGCCCACCACCGAGAGCAGGTCACGGGCCGAGCCGTACAACAGCTTCGACAGCAGCAGGCTTCCCGGGATCAGCAGGATCAGCCCGATGTTGAGCGCCAGGATCCCGATCGGCCCCAGCACCAGGCCCCCGTTGAGCTCGGGGTACACCTGCCCGAGCAACAGCATCAGGAAGGTCAGGATCTGCCCGACGAGCATCACGACCACGACACCGAGGATCGCCAACAGCCCCCGCCACCAGCCACGGCGCGCCACGGCCAGTGGGTACGGGACCTGCTCGGTCGTGGCGTTCGAGGCGCCTGCGACGGGCCGGGTCGTCGGATCGTCGATCTGAGGTGTCTGATTCATGACTCCATCCTCACCCGCGATGCACCCCCCGGCAGGTGCCTCGGCTCACCGAAGCACCGGAGCTTCCTCACCGTTGCACCATGACAGATGTCATCGACTCCCGCTCGTCCACACCGCCGCGACGGCGCCGACCGGTTAGGCTGACGCTGCCATGACTGCTGATCCGCCGAACGACACCACGTCCCACGACGCCGGCCTCGCGCCCGACGCCGTAGCGGGCCTGGAGCATCGTCCCCGCCACCGGACCCCTGCCGCCTTGCGCGCGGTCCGGCCCAAGCAGTGGGTCAAGAACCTGCTCGTCTTCGCCGCACCACTGGCCTCGGGCAAGCTGCTCGACACCACGGTGGTGCTGCAGTGCATTGGTGCCTTCGTCGCCTTCTGCCTGGTGAGCGCGACGGTCTACCTGGTCAACGACTCGCGCGACATCGAGGAGGACCGGCTCCACCCCAAGAAGCGGTACCGCCCGATCGCCGCCGGTGAGCTCTCGGTCCCGGCAGCGCTGGTGCTGGCCTCGATCACCGCGGTGCTGGGGTTCACCCTCGGTTTCCTGGTCTCGATCCCGCTGGGGATCACGCTCGCGGTGTACGTCGTCGTCCAGATCGTCTACTCGATCTTCCTCAAGGACTTCCCGGTGATCGACCTGGCGGTGGTCGCCTCCGGCTTCCTGCTGCGCGCGGTCGCCGGCGGTGTCGCCACCGGGATCGATCTGAGCCAGTGGTTCCTGTTGGTCGCCTCCTTCGGCTCGCTGTTCATGGTGGCCGGCAAGCGCTACTCCGAACTGGTGGCGCTGGGTCCCGAGGCCGGCACCCGTCGCTCGTTGCAGCGCTACTCCAGCTCGTACCTGCGGTTCGTGTGGATGGTGGCCGCCGGCACGGTGCTGATGTCGTACTCGCTGTGGGCCTTCGAGAACCATGACAAGGGTCCGTGGGACGTGCCGTGGACCGCCCTGTCGATCGCCCCACTCACCCTCGGACTGCTGCAGTACGCGCTCGAGGTCGACCGTGGTGAGGCCGGCGCCCCCGAGGACGTCGTGCTCACCGACCGGGTGCTGCAGGTGCTGGTGCTGCTGTGGCTCGTCTTGGTCGCCGTGGCAGTCTTCATCCCATGAGCGTGACCCGCCTGACCGGCTGGGGCCGGACGATGCCTGCGACCACCGAGGTGGTACGGCCCCGCACACCCGATGAGGCCGTCGAACTGGTCCGCGCAGCGCGTGGCGCCGCGCGTGACACCACCCGGGGCCTGACCTCGCGTGGGCTCGGACGCAGCTACGGCGATCCGGCGCAGAACAGCGGCGGCACGACCATCGAGCTGACCGGCATGAACCGGATCCTGCACGTCGATGCCGCCGTCGAGGGCGGTGAGCCGACCGTGGTCCTCGAGGCCGGGGTCGACCTGGACACCCTGATGCGGGTGCTGCTGCCCTTCGGCCTGTGGATCCCGGTGCTGCCCGGCACCCGCCAGGTCACCATCGGTGGGGCCATCGGCTCCGACGTGCACGGCAAGAACCACCACACCCAGGGCTCCTTCGGCAACCACGTCCGCAGCCTCGACCTGCTGACCGCCGACGGCGAGGTCTCCACGCTCACCCCGGACGGACCCGACGCGGACCTGTTCTGGGCGACTGTCGGCGGCATGGGGCTGACCGGGATCATCCTGCGGGCCACCGTGGCGGTGCAACGCACCGAGACCGCGTACTTCCGCGTCGACACCGACCGCTGCCCCGACCTCGACGACCTGATGCGCCAGATGGTCGAGCGCGACGACGACTACACCTACTCGGTGGCCTGGTTCGATGCGGTGACCACCGGGGCGCACATGGGTCGGGCCGTGCTCACGCTCGGCAACAAGGCCACCGTCGACGAACTGCCGCCCAAGCTGGCGAAGCGACCGCTGCAGTTCTCCGCGCCGAGCCTGGGTACGGTGCCCCCGGTCTTCCCCAACGGGATGGTCAACGCCGTCACGGCCAAGATGTTCAGCGAAGCCTGGTACCGCAAGGCGCCAGCCCACCGGGTCGGTGAGATCCAGAACATCACCCAGTTCTTCCATCCGCTCGACATCGCCCAGGACTGGAACCGCGGATACGGCCCGGCCGGCTTCCTGCAGTACCAGTTCGTGATGCCGTTCGGCGCCGAGGACACCTTCCGGCACTCGGTGGACCTGATCACCTCGTCGGGGCACCACTCCTGCCTGAACGTGTTGAAGCGGTTCGGGGCCTCGAACCCGGGCATGTTGTCCTTCCCCACCCCAGGCTGGACGTTGACCGCTGACTTCCCGGTCAAGCCCGGTCTGGAGACGTTGTGCGAGACCCTGGACGAGCTGGTGCTGTCGGTCGGTGGACGGCTCTACCTGGCCAAGGACTCGCGGATGTCGGCCGACCACTTCGCACAGATGTATCCACGCCTGGACGAGTTCCGGGCGGTACGACAGCGGGTCGACCCGGACGGACTGTTCACCTCCGACCTGGCCCGACGCCTCGAGATCTGACCCCCTGGAGAGGACCGATTCGATGATGGACGCCCTGGGCACGCCCCAGACCTTGTTGCTGCTCGGCGGCACCTCCGACATCGCCGTGGCGATCGCGAAGCGCTACGCCGGTGACCGGCCGCTGAGGGTGATCCTGGCCGCCCGGCCCACCGAGCGTCGTACGGCGGTGGCCGAGGACCTCGGCCTGGCCGGCTGCACGGTGAGCGAGGTCGACTTCGACGCCCACGACACCGACGGCCACGCCGGTGCGATCGAGCAATGCTTCGCCGGTGGCGACGTCGACGTGGCCGTGGTCGCGTTCGGGTTGCTGGGCGACCCGGAGCAGGCCTGGACCGATCCCGAGCTGGCCCTCGAGCTGGCCACCGTGAACTACACCGCCCCGGTCCACGTCGGCGTCCTGCTCTCGGAGCGGATGAAGCAGCAGAAGCACGGCACGATCGTGGCGCTGTCGAGTGTGGCCGGTGAGCGGGTGCGTCGCTCGAACTTCGTGTACGGCTCCACCAAGGCCGGGATGGACGGGTTCTACACCGGGCTGGGCTACGCGCTGCGCGAGCACGGGGTCAACGTGCTGGTGGTCCGACCCGGCTTCGTGAAGTCCAAGATGACCGAGGGTCTGGGCGCTGCCCCGTTGGCGACCACTCCCGAGGAGGTCGCCGATCTGACGGTGAAGGCGGTGCGCGCGAAGCGGACGACCGTCTGGGCGCCGCCGCTGTTCCGGCTGGTGATGCTGGTGCTGAAGGCCGTGCCGACCGCGATCTTCCGCAAGCTGCCCTTCTGAGTGATTGGTCCGAACTTCTTTTCCTCTTTTTTGGGCCGAGCTGCCGATCCGGGCCTCGTTCGATCGTCATCACGGTGAGAGCGCGATTCGCCAGACACGGATCGCCACGACCGAGAGGATGGACCCATGCACTACACACTCCTGATCCACGCCAACGAGCCGAAGCCCGGCGAGGTCCCCGACGAGGCCTTCGCCGAGATGGAGCAGGCCTTCGGGTGACTACGTCACCGCCCTGAACGAGGCCGGCGTGCTGCTGGGCGCCGAGATGCTGCTGCCGCAGCAGGCGAGCACCACCGTCACCAGGCGCTCCGGCTCCACCGAGGTCCAGGACGGACCCTTCGCCGAGACCAAGGAGGCGCTGGCCGGGGTGTTCATCCTCGACGTCGCCGACCTGGATGCCGCCCTCGCCTGGGCCGAGAAGTGCCCGGCCGCGGGCTACGGCACCGTCGAGGTCCGTCCGGTCGCGATCAGTGGGCACGGCGGTGTGTGGTCGTCGCCGGACTGCCCGGCAAAGCCGACGGCCTGAGCGCCACGCCCGATGGAGGCGTCCGAGCGGGCAGCGCAGGCAGCCAGGACCTCGTACGGTCGGCTGCTTGCGCTGCTCGCGGCGCGCACCCGTGACATCGCCGCGGCCGAGGATGCGCTGGCCGACGCCTTCGAGCGGGCCCTGCTGCGCTGGCCGCTCGACGGCGTCCCGACCAACCCGGACGGCTGGTTGTTGACCGTAGCCCGGAACCGGCTGAAGGACCACTGGAAGTCCGCCGCCCAACGCCTGGCCAGCGATGCCGATCCGGACGAGTTCGACGAGCCCGCCACGGCACTGGATCCCGACGCGATCGAGGATCGGCGCCTGGAACTGCTGCTGGTCTGTGCCCACCCCGCCATCGACCGTGGCATCCACACCGCGTTGATGTTGAACACCGTGCTGGGATGCACCGCCGAGCAGATCGGCGCAGCGATGGCGGTGCCCACCAGCACCCTGGCCAGTCGGCTGGTGCGCGCCAAGCGACGGATCAAGCAGACCGGCATCCGGTTCCGGATCCCGGATCGCAGCGTGTTGCCGGCACGGATCGATGCCGTCCTGTCCGCGGTCTACGGGGCCTATGCGATCGACTGGTCCAGCGGCCCGGAGGAACGCAGCGGCCTCGAGGTCGAGGCCCGCCAGTTGGCCGAGATCACCGCCGAGCTGACCGGCGATCCCGAGGCGTACGGGCTGGCCGCGCTGATCTGCTTCTCCCGGGCCCGATGGCCGGCCCGACGTGACCGCTCGGGTCGGATGGTCCCGCTGGCCGAACAGGACAGCAGACGCTGGGACCGGGACCTGATCGTGCACGGACGCGAGCTCCTCGCGACCGCGAGCAGGGCCGGCCAGCTCGGCCCGCATCAGGTCGAGGCAGCGATCCAGGCCCTGCACTGCGCCCGCCTCGACGATCCCGGGCACCGGGTCGACCCGACGCTGCTGGTCCGGCTCCATCGCACCCGTCACGAGCTCTCCCCCGATCTCGGCAGCGCCGTTGCGCTGGCCGCCGCCGTCGAGCACTCCGACGGTGCCGAACAGGCACTGGTCGAGCTCGACGCCCTGCTCGCCGGTCTGGTCGCGGCCGGGATCGTGGACCGGGCCCAGGTGCGGCGCTTCCAGCCGGGCTGGGCCACGCGTGCGCACCTGCTGCACCGCCTCGACCGGACCGAGGAAGCGGTGGAGGCGCTGGACACGGCGATCGGGATGACCCATGCCGCGGCCGACCGCGACCACCTGCATGGGCTGCGGAGTCAGTGGACCGATGAGGCGGTCTACGATGACGCTCGACACCCTGCCCGTCCGAAGGAGTGAGCACCCGTGGTCCTCGAAGTCGCCGACATCCACGTGACCGATCGCGACGGCTTCATCGCCGCCTATCGTTCGGCGGTCGAGGTGGTCCGCAGCTGTCCCGGCTGCCGTTCGGTCCGGATGACCGCCGGGGTGGAGGATCCGCTGCGATTCACCCTGCTCATCGAGTGGGACTCGGTCGAGGCCCACGAGGACAACTTCCGCGCCACCGAGCGCTACAGCACCTGGCGTGCGGCGATCGGCCCGTACTTCGCGCAGCCACCGCTGGTCGAGCACTTCACCGACGTGGACTGACGCCCCTCGACGAGCTCGGGGGTCAGAGTTGTCGGCTGCGGCGGTAGGCCGCGGGGGATGATCCGCTGAACTGGCGGAACTGACGGGTGAACCAGGACAGGTCGCGGTAGCCGAGTCGGCTGGCGATCAGCTTGATCGGTTCGTCGGACTCGCCCAACAGACGCCGGGCGTGGGCGATCCGGCACTCCAGGTGGTGGGCGTGCAGGGACTGCCCGGTGGCCTCCCGGAACTGGCGGCGCAAGGTGGTGAGCGAGACGTTCAGTTCACCGGCCAGTTCGTCGTAGTCGACCTCGCCGGGCTCGGCCAACCGACGCAACACCTCCGCGAGCCAGGCCGGCCCGGCCTGTTCGGCGTCCCGATCGGCCTCGGCCCGCTCGAGCAACAGCCCTTCCAGGTGGTGGGTCGCGCGCAGGCGTGGCAGCAGGCCGGGCTGGATCGCCAGGTCGATGATCTCGTCGAAGGTGGCTGCGATGCGGCCCCGATCGGCCAGTGGCACCGGTCCGGGTGCCGGCGGCCACAGCCCACTCGCCTCCCAGGTCGCCACCCTCGGCCCCCGGAAGGCGACATAGCGGTGGTCCCAGGTCTGACCCGGTTCGCTGACACCGAAGCGGATCCAGGGTCCGGGATGGCACGGCCACACCCAGCCGGGACCGAGCCGGAGCTGTCGCTCGTCGTAGCTCAGCTCCACCGAGCCCCGGGTCATGTACTGCAGGGTGTGGTAGGTGAAGGCCTTGTCGACGGTGGCGGCACAGTCCGGACCGTGGGATCCGTGCAGGAAGATCAGATCGTCCAGCATGTCGCCTCCTTGCGTCGTCGAACGGGCGATGTCGACAGACCGTCGTTGACCAGATTGTGCCAAGGTCTGGTCAGCTTGTCCCTGTTGGCCGCCACCGAGCCTCGGCAGAATCATGACAGCGACACCAGCAGTCGCCAACGGTGACAGGAGGACGACGATGTCGAACGACCACACAGCCGGACCGGTGGTGGGTCCGTACGAACTCACCGACAGCGAAGTCCGTTTCTACCACGAGTACGGCTACCTGCCGCTCCCCGGGTTCGTGGACGCGGCCGCGGTGGAGACACTGCGCGAGGAGGTCTTCGCCGCCCTCGAGGCCAATGGCGTGCCGCGCGACTCCCTGAACAAGGCGACCACGACGGCCGACAAGTTGCAGCAGTGTCCGCAGTACCTGGAGGGCTCGGCGCTGGATCAGTTGATCAACGGCGAGCACAGTCTGGCCGTCGCGTCCCGCCTGATCGGTGGTCAGGCCATCCGCTACCTGCCGTTCACCGCGGTGAAGGCGGCCGGCGGTGGCGGCGCCTTCCATCTCCACCAGGACAACAACTACACCCGACACGACCCTGCCCTGGGCTCGATGAACATTTGGGTCGCCCTGGGCGACATGACACCGCAGAACGGCTGCCTGCAGATCGTGCCCGGGTCCCATGCCGGACAGCTCGACTCGCGCAACAGCGATGACGGCGACGCCCACCAACAGGTGGACGTCGATCCGATCACCGCCGTGCCGATCCGGATGCGGGCCGGTGACGCGGTCGCCTTCACCCGCTGGACCGTGCACGGGTCGGGCCCGAACACCTCCGACGAGCCCCGGGTCGGCTACGCCCTGCAGTACCACCGCGACGACGTACGGTGGCAGGACCCCGAGACCGGGCAGTGGCAACTGCTGGTCGACGTGCCCCGCAGTGCCACCCCACCGGTCACGGTGCTCGGTCCGACCGGGTGAGCTCAGCCCATCGTCCTCTGGCCGTCGATCGCCTCACGGATGATGTCGGCATGGCCGGCGTGCTGGCTGGTCTCGGCCAGCACGTGCAGCACCACCCGACGCACCGACCAGGTCTCGCCGGGCTCGTACCACGGAGCCTCGGGCAGCGGCCAGGACTGGTCGAGGTCAGCGGTGCGCAGGACCTCCTCGGTCTTCGCTGCCACCTGGGCCATCCGGTCGGTCAGGACCTCGAGGGTCTCCTCGTCGCTGAGCACGAAACGGGTGTCCTCCCAGCCGCTGGCTGACCAGTCCCCACCGTTGGCCTCGGCCTCGGCGGCGACCTTGTCCCAGTCGACGTCCTCGTAGTCGTCGGCCATCGCATCGCTTCCCCGGACCGCGAACTCCAGCCAGGCCTCCTCGGTGTCGGCGACATGCTTGAGCAGGGAGGCGATGGTCAGGGTGGAGACCGTACTGGCCCGACGGGCCTGCTCCTCGGTGAGGCCCTGCGCCGTCTGCAGCAGGAATCCTCGATGGCGCGCCAAGGAGCTGATCAGATCGTCGCGCTCAGTGGTCGTGGTGGTCGTGGTGGTCATCGGCGTCCCCTGTGTTGGCCGTCTGCTTGACGAAACCAACGCTACGAGGCACTCCGGACACTTCTTGTCCTCAATGGATCAGGGTCCTCAAGGATCAGCGCTCTCAAGGATCAGCGCGGCTCCGGCGGGCCGGTCCGCGCGTACGGGCTGCGGCGGAAGACCAACTCGACCGCCGCCCAGGAAACCACCGCCAGCACGACCACGGAGGCCACCTCGACCCA
>DVLP01000217.1 GCA_018715445.1 Candidatus Avipropionibacterium avicola
CACCGAATCGGTGATGGAGGCCACCACGCTGCCACGCTCGGTCGCCTCGTCCACCTACTCGGGCGTGCGCTTCCTGGGCGGCGCCGTCGCCGCGGCGGTGGCCGGTCCGCTGGCCGAGGCCTTCGGTGCGCCGACGCCGTACTGGATCGGCGCGACTGCCTTCACCGTCGCGGCAGTGATCGTGCTGGTCAACCGCCACCGGCTCAGCGGGATCGGCCATGAGGTGGCCGAGGACTCGGTCGAGGAGGCCGAGCTGATCAGCGCCGGTGACGCCTGAGCCTCACAGCCTCACACGCCCAGCCCGACCTCGATGCGCCACTGCTGGTGGCGCTCGGTCAACCGCTGCACCACCTCGGGGTGCTCGGCGGCCAGGTTGGTCGACTCGCCTGGATCGCGGTCCAACCGGGCCAGGTGGAGCCCCTCTCCCAGCGGTGCGTGTTCGGTCTCCCGCAGGGCTGCCACGGCCGGGGCCTGCGCATCCACCCAGGACAGCTTCCACTCACCGTCGCGTACGGCCCACTGGAAGCCGCACTCCCAGTGCAGGCTGCGCGACTGGCCCGGGCCCCCGGTGAACACCTGCGCCAGGTCCTGCCCGTCGAGGCCGTCGGGCCGCTCGGCACCAGCCGCACCGGCCAGGGTGGCGTGCAGGTCCAGGGTGCTGACCGGTTCGTCCGTGCTGCTGCCGGCCTCGACCACGCCGGGCCACCGCCACAGCATCGGGACCCGGATGCCCCCTTCCCACAGCGTGTACTTCGTCCCGCGGTACGGGGTGTTGTCGCCGTAATTGCAGGTCGAGCCGCCGTTGTCGGTGGTGTAGACGACGATGGTGTCCTCGGCCTGACCGGTGCGGTCCAGCAGTTCCAGCAGCATCTGGATCTGGGCGTCCATCAACTCCAGTTGGGCCAGGTAGTAGTCGCGGCCGTGGGGCAGGTTCGGCACGATGACGTCGTCGTACCACTCGGTGTACTCGTCAGCAGTCTCACCCTGCCAGTCATGGAAGGCGGGCAGTCCACGTCGTTCCAGTTCCTCGGCGGGCAGCTGCCAGCAGAAGTTGTGGACCGCGTTGAAGGCCAGCATGCAGAAGAAGGGGCGGTCGTCGCCGTCCTCCGGCTCAGCGATGAACTCGCCGGCGGCCCGACCCAGCTCCTCGGTGAGGAAGCCCTCGTACTCGTACGGCTCGTCCCCGCTCAGCAGGGGTTGGACCGCCATCCGGAAGGAGGCCTCGGGTCCGTACTCCTGCTGGGACCGCTCCGAGTGGTGCAGGTAGTTCAGGCGCCCCTGGGACTGGCCGGCCAGACCGTACAGCGTGGACTCGAAACCGTGGTGGGGCGGGCAGGCGCGGTCACCGACGTCCTCGGTCCCGTAGTGCACCTTGCCGAAGTAGCCGGTGCGATAGCCCTGGTCGCGCAGCGTCTCGGCGACGGTGGGGTTGTCGTCCGGCGGGAACTGTGAGGAGCCGAACCACAGTCCGCCCCATCGCTGCTGGTAGCGGCCCGAGATCATCCCGGAGCGCGACGGACTGCAGATCGGTGCGGTGACATAGGCATCGGTGCAGGTCACCCCCTCGGCGGCGATCCGGTCCAGTGCCGGGGTGCGGACGTCCGAGTGGTGGCCGAGAGCGGAGCGATCCGCGTGGCCGTGGTCGTCGGACACGATCAGCAGGATGTTGGGACGACGCACCATGATCACCTTTCGGACGTGGGACATGCTCTCGCCGCGAACGCTAACACTGGCCGTAGGTTGAGGGTGGATGCCCCAGCCCGTGGTCTCGTCCGCCATCCGTTCCCGTACGACCCCAGGAGTCCCCACCGATGCCATCACCCACCGGTGTCGACCCCGCGGGATCGGCCACCACGCGTCCCGAACTGCGCTGGACCACCCTGCTGTGGCTGGCGGTGGCGTTGTTCTCCACCGGGATCGACGGGTACGTGCTGGCAGGGCTGCTGCCGGCCATCGCCGAGGAGCTCACCGTCACCGAGGCCGTCGCCGGCCAGCTGGTCTCGGTCTTCGCCCTCACCTCGGCCGTGATGGGCCCGGTGCTGGGAGCCCTCACCGGCGGCTGGGAACGACGCCGTACGATCGCGGCCGCGCTGACGGTGTTCATCGTCGGCAACCTCGGCACCGCCGTGGCCTGGGACTACGGCATCGCCCTGACCAGCCGGGTCGTCGCTGCCCTGGGCGGCTGCCTGTTGTCGGCCTCGATCAATGCGTACGTGATCCATGTCGCCCCGGTGCACCAACGCGGACGTGCCCTGTCCTTCGTGCTCGGAGGGTGGATGACCGCCACCGCCCTCGGCGTCCCGGTCGGGCTGCTCCTGGGCCAGACCAGTTGGCGCTTCCCGCTGGTGATGGTCGCCGTGGTCGGCACGATCGCGCTGATCGGGATCTGGTGGCGACTGCCGCGGCTCACGCTGCCGGCCAGCACCTTGGCCGACCGGCTGCGCCCCCTGCGGAGGCCGCGACTGGTGGTCGGACTCTCGGTCACCACCGGCATCCTGTGCGCGAGCTACACCTGCTTCACCTACGCCGTGCTCATCCTGGGGCCGTCGTTCCCTGCCGGGTGGATGATCGTGGTCATCATGTTCGGCTACGGACTCGCGAGCATGCTCGGCAATGCCGTCACCGGCCGACTGGCCGACCGGTTCAGCCCGGTCCGGGTGCTGACCGTGATCCTGCTGGCCCTGGTGGTCAATGCCGTGGTCGGTTCGCTCACGCTGACGCTGGCCACCGGGGCCGGGATGGCCGCGCTGGGACTGGTGTGGTTCTGGCTGGCCGGCGTCGGCAACGGCGGGGCTGCGGTCCCCCAGCAGGCGCGGCTGGCAGCGATGGCTCCCGGATCCGCACCGGTCGTGATGGCCCTCAACGGCAGCGCGATCTCCCTCGGGACCGCCCTGGGCGGAGGGCTGGGAGGGCTCGTGCTGACCGGCGGTGCCTCACCGGTGGGCCTGCTCCCGGTCGCCGCAGTCGTCCTGGTG
>DVLP01000218.1 GCA_018715445.1 Candidatus Avipropionibacterium avicola
ACGGCAGCGGCCACGGCCCGGTTGACCTCGGGGTGGGCGTGGCCCATGAAGGCCGGCCCCTGTCCGAGCAGGTAGTCGATGTAGTCCCGCCCCTGCAGGTCGTACAGTCGAGGGCCCGAGGCCCGGGCGAACACCGTGTCGTGGACCGCCAGTCGCACGTTGGAGCTCACCCCTCCGGGCAGCACCTTCGCTGCACGTGCCACCCACTCCTGCGATGCTCCTGTGGTCATGTCCCGGGCTCCTCTCGTCACACGGCTTCCGCCTGTTGAAAACTATATTCCACTGACGTCCGGTTGTGCGAGCGGGGTCGTCACGGGCACCACACCGTACGATGGCGGACCGTACGATGTCGGACAGTGCAACCAGAGTTCGGCCCGTCAGGACCACGCGACCCAAGGAGGCCTCATGGAAACCACCTCGGCATACCCGATCCGGGCGGTGGATCGCGTCTGCGACCTCCTGGACACCCTGCGTGCCGCCCCGGAGCCCCTCACCCTGACCGGCGTGGCCGAGCGGATCGACCTGCCGAAGAGCTCGACGCTGCGCTACCTGTCGGCCCTGGAGGCACGCCGCTACGTGATGCGCAGCGGCGACACCTACCAGCTGGGCCCGGCCTTCCAGCCGTTGCACGACGAGTACTTCGACCGGGTGCGCGAAGCCGCACTGGCCCATCTGATCCACCTGCGCGACCACTTCGGCGAAACCGTCAACCTCGGGGCCCTGACCGGCGACGAGGTGACCCATGTGGAGGTCGTCGAGTCGAACCAGTCGGTCCGACTGGCGGCCAGCCGCGGCGACCGCTCCCCCCTGCACTCGACGGCGATGGGCAAGGTGTTGGCCGCCACCATGGATCCGGCCCATCTCGAGTCCTGGCTGCAGCGGACCCACCCCCGGATCACCGAGCACACGGTCACCGAACCCGATGACCTGCGACGCGAGCTGGCCACGGTGTCCGAGCAGGGGTACGGCTTCGACGACTGCGAGAACCAGCCCGACGGGCGATGCGTCGCGATCGGCCTGCCGGGCCTGGCCGTACCGATGGCCCTCAGCGTCAGCGCCCCCTCGTCACGGTTGACCTCGGAGCAGATGGCCGACCGGGCCCGTCAGATGCGCGACGAGTGCGCCCCGCTGGTGGTGGCCCTGCAGGCCATCCCCCGCTGAGACCGCTGCTCAGTCGGTGCGCAGGTCCTCGGGCAGCAGATCAGGGCGCCGCTCGCCGGTCCGGGCCACTGACTGGGCGTGTCGCCACTCGGCCACCTTGGCGTGATGGCCCGACAGCAGGACCTCGGGGACGTCGAGCCCGCGCCAGCTGACCGGCTTGGTGTAGACCGGGTACTCCAACAGTCCGTCGTTGTGCGATTCCTCGGCCAGCGACTCGGGGTTGCCCAGCACGCCGGGCAGCAACCGGACCACCGCCTCCAGCAGGACAAGGGCGGCCACCTCTCCCCCGTTGAGGACGTAGTCGCCGATGCTGACCTCCCGCACCCGGATCCGGCTGCGGTAGTGCTCGGCCACCCGGGCGTCGATGCCTTCGTAGCGGCCGCAGCCGACGACCAGGTGGGACTCACCCGACAACTCCTGGGCCAGGGACTGGGTCAGGACCTCTCCGGCCGGGGTCGGCAGCAGCAGCACCGGGTCGTCGTCACCGTCGGCGAGGACGTCGTCCAAGGCCTCGCCCCACGGCTGGGGGCTCATCACCATGCCCGCACCCCCGCCGTACGGGGTGTCGTCGACGGTGCGGTGGCGGTCGTGGGTCCAGTCACGCAGGTCGTGGACCCGCAGGTCCACCAGTCCGGTGCTGATGGCCTTGCCCACCAAGGACAACCGGGCCGGCGCGAAGTAGTCCGGGAAGATCGTGACCAGGTCCCAGCGCATCAGGCGCGGTCCTCGTCATCCGGGTCATCCAACAGGCCGGGCAGGTCGGCCAGGGTGAGCGCACCGCTGGCCAGGTCCACCTCGGGCACCACGGCGGTCGCGAACGGGACCAGCCGCTCACCGCCGGCGTCGAGCGCGAGGCGCAGCAGGTCGTGGGCCGGCAGGTGGACGACCTCGACAACGGTGCCGACCCGGGCCCGGGTGTGGTCCAGCACCACCAGGTCGACCAGCTGGTGGTCGTACCACTCGGCCTCGTCGTCGGGGCGTTGCGAGGCCGGCACGCTCACCGCCAGCCGGGTGCCCTTCAGCTGTTCGGCGGCAGTACGGTCGCCGATGCCCTCCAGGCGCAGCAGCAGGCGGTCGCCGTGCCAGCGAGTGGCCTCGATCCGCCAGTGGCGGTGCGGGGCACCCTCGGCGTGGAGCTGGCCGCCGACCACGAAGCGGTTGGCGGGCTCATCGGTGCGCACGTCGATGCCGAGTTCGCCTCGGATCCCGTGCGGACGCCCGATGACGCCCACCACCACTTCGACGGTACGAGCCATCGTGAGTCGTCGGTGACCGGAGCGGTCAGTGACGGTTGCGGCGCGGCTGGTCGACGTCGACGAAGTCGACCCGGACCTGCTCGCGACCGGCCAGCGCACCGACCACGGTCCGCAGCGAGGTGGCGGTACGGCCCTGACGGCCGATCACCCGCCCGACGTCACTGGGATGGACCCGGACCTCGAGCATCCGACCGCGACGCAGGTCCTTGTCCTTGACCCGTACGTCGTCGGGGTTCGCGACGATGCCGCGCACCAGGTGCTCCAGGGCGTCGGCCAACATCAGGACTCAGCCTTCTCGGCCCCGTCGTCGGCCTTGGCCTCGTCC
>DVLP01000219.1 GCA_018715445.1 Candidatus Avipropionibacterium avicola
GCGACTGGACCTGCGCACGGGGAGGTACGAGACCTTCGCCACCGGGGCACCTGCGGCCCTGGTCTTCGCCGGGATGGCGTTCGACCCGCAGACCGGGAAGCTGTTCGCCGCGGCCTTCCCGGATCCGGACCGGGTGGCGTTCTCCTTCGACACCCGGACCCGTCGAACTGCACGTCTGTATCGCAACGTCGTCGCCGAGCTGTACCAGACCGCCTCCGTCCGCCGGCCTGACGGCACCGTCAGCCACCTGATGTACAACCCCGACATCGGCGTACTGCACTGGGACCCGCAGGAGGAGACCCTGACGCCCGCACTGATCGGTGAGCGGCTGCTGGGCCTGGAACTGCCGTACTCGAACGGACAGTCCGGGATCTTCCGGGTCATCACCAGCCCGGACGGGGCGATCCGAATGCCCGGTGGCTGGTACGACCCTGCTGCGGATGCGCTGGTGACAGGTCCGGAGCCGGAGGAGGAGCTGACGTGGTTCGCCCGGCGCGGCAGTCGGGCCTGGGGAGTGTCAGTCGAGGGCGCCGACGCACGGATCGGCGTGTGGGACCTCGACACTGGACGGGTGGAGATGATCGCCACCATTGCTGACGGCACCATCCACGGGGTGAACCTGACCGCTGACGGTGACGTGCTCTCGGTGTCGCTGTACGGGGTGATCCGTCGCCACGACGGGACGACCGGCAGGGAATGCTTCTCGCGACCGACCCCGACGACCGCAGTCGGTCGGGTGGACTGCCTGCGCCGCATCGACCGGCGGCGTCTGCTCGGGACACCGTTCATCACACAACGCTTCTGGGAGCTGGACCTGGTCACCGGCGACGGGGTGGACCGCGGTCGGGCGGCTGCCGGACCCGGCGAGGTGCTCCAGACCTGGCGGATCGGCACGATGGTCTACCTCGCGGCCTACTCCCGGGCAGAGCTGACGGCCTACGACCCGGACCAGCCGGTGTGCTTCGGCACCAATCCGCGGGTGGTCGCGCAGGCACCGACCGGCATGCGGCCCATCGCGGCCGCCGATGACGGTCGCCACCTGTTCTTCTCCAGCAGCCACCACTACGGACACCTGGGCGGGGTGCTGACCCGCTATGACACCGACTCGGGCGAGGCCGTCCACCACGACGACCCCTTGCCGGACCTGACCATCGCGAGCCTGGTCCGCGACCCGGCCTCGGGAATTCTGCTGGCCGGCACGACGATCCACGCCGACTGCGGGAGTGCGCCGCCGAAGGCCGCGAGAGCGCGCCTGGCCCGGATCGACCCGGACTCGTTGGCCGTCGTTCAGCAGGCTGAGCTGCCCGACGGGGTGGAGTCTGTGCGGGTGGTTGGTCTGATCGACGCGGACCGGGTGCTGTGCTTGGCGACGCTGCCGGGCGCGGAGGTCCCGCGCTGGTTCACGGTGTCGAGCGGGAAGCTGACCGTGCCCGATGCGGCGCAGTGGCAACCGTTGCCGCGCGCGGCCGAACGAGTGGTGGCGACCGGGCGACCGGGCAGGTTCGTCCTGGTCACTGAGGGACGCCATGAGCTCTGGGACCTCGCCGGGGAGCAATCATTGAGAGTGCTGGCCGATGAGCCCGACTCCTACCTGGCCCACGTCGAGGACGATGACCTCTTCCTGGCCACCGGCTCGGAGATCATCCTGTACGAGGGGGTCCTTGTCCCATGAGTGCGCCGATTCAGCCACGCAGGCCGGGGCAGCTCGGGGTCGTGGCCCTGATCGTGACCTGTGTGAGTGTCGCGGGCATGTACGGGTTCTGGGCCCTGGACTTCATGCGAGGCTGGGACTTCACCACTGGACGGCCGTTCAAGGTGATCGGCAACGTGCTGCTGGCCACGACCGTGGCCGGAACGGCCCTCGGGCTGATGGCCCTGATCACTGCCCGCGGTCGGGGCACCGGCCTGGCGGCCCTGATCACGGGGGTCGTTGCCCTGCTCCCGGTGATCATCGTCCTGGGTGTGCTGCATCTGTTGGTCACCACCATCCCGGGCTGATGAGGGGCGACCCGGTCTGATCTCGAGTCACTCAACGAGGCAGCAGCTGGTGGGTCCAGGCGATGACCACGGCGTGGGTGCGGTCCCGGGCACCGAGCTTGGCGATGACCTTGGCGACATGGGTCCGTACGGTTTCGGTGCCGATCACCAGTCGAGCAGCGACCTCGGCGTTGGTGAGGCCCTCGGCGACCAGTTCGAGCACGTCGAGCTCGCGTTCACTGGGTGCCGGCCCGGCCCAGACCGGCCCGGTGGCACGGGTGAGCAGTTCGCGTACCCGCTCGGGATAGACCATGCTCTGCCCGTCGGCGACCGTGCGTACGGCGTTGACGACCTGGTCGGCGGTGCTGCGCTTGAGCAGGAAGCCGGCTGCGCCGGCCTGCAGGGCAGCCTGGACGTGGTCGTCATGACCGAAGGTGGTCAGGACCAGTACGCGGGGTGGGTGGTCGCCACGCAGCACGAGTTCGGTGGCGCGGATCCCGTCGACCTTGGGCATGCGCACGTCCATCACCACGACATCGGGTCGCATCCGTCGGGTGATCTCCACCGCCTCGACGCCGTCGCCGGCCTGGGCGACGACCTCGATGTCGGGTTCGGCGTCGAGGATCAGGGCGATCCCGGACCGGATGATGGGCTCGTCGTCGACGAGGGCGACGCGGATCACGGCTGCTCCTGAGGGGACGGGTCGGCATGGGCAGGGCTGTGACTGACCGGTTTGTGACTGACCGGGCCGTGACTGACCGGGTCAGGACCGACCGGAATGGTGGCCACGACCTGCCACTGGTGGTCGCGGCAGGAGGTGGACACCGTGCCGTCGACCAGGGCGGCCCGCTCCTGCATCCCGAGGATGCCGCGGCCACCGGTGGTGCGGTCATGGGCGCCCTGTTGGGGCGCAGGGTTGTCGACGGTCAGCCTTAGGTGGGTGTCGTCCTGGCTGATCCGGACCTCGACGGGTGAATCGGGGGCGTGCCGGTGGGCGTTGGTCAGGGCCTCGGCCAGGATGTCGAGTACCGCTGCCCACACCAGGGCCGGCACGTCACGATGGTCATCGGTCACGGTGACCTGCAGACCGGCCCGACGGTGCCGATCGACCAGCGTCGGCAGGTCGTCACGGGTCGTGCGACGCGCCGGGGTCGCGGGGTCGCGGAGCAGGCCGAGCAGATGGTCGAGCTCGGCCTGGGCCTGAGCGGAGGTCTGCTCGATGATCTGCAGGGCCCCCTTGGCCTGGTCGGGCTGGTGGTCGTGCACCCGCCGGGCCGCGGCCGCCTGGATCGAGATGATCGCCAGGGCGTGGCCGATGCCGTCATGCAGTTCGCGGGCGAGCGCGGTGTGGCGCCGCTCGTCGGCCAGCCTGGCCTCGGCGACCGCGAGTCGGTCGGCCGCACTGGGGCCGAGCAGCACCGGGGCCATCCGGAGGGCGACCCACCCCGACAGCCACGGACCGGCGACCATGAGCACCGTCATGATGGTGGCGCCCATGACCGGGTGGACGGCCAGCGCGGCGATGCCGGTGCGCTCCAGCAGCTCGGTCCGTCCGGTCGCGATCCAGAGCCAGGAGAGCACCGCGCCGGGCACCAGACCGAGCAGGCAGAACCCGGTCACCAGGCCGGTGACGGCGTGGAGCAGGGTCCAGGCCGAGGTCCGCCACCGGTGACGCAGGGCCGGGGTGGGTGTCGGCTCCAGGTTGACCCCCAGCAGAGTGCGGGCCGCGGTGACCTCGATCTCGCGCACCCCGGGCAGCAGTCCGAGCACCACGGCGACCACGATGACCCCGATGCTGCTGGCCGCCAGGGAGGTCGCGGTGAGCCGACCGTTCTCGGGGAGCAGGCTGATCGTGCCGCCGGTCAGGATGGCGGCCGCCATCGCGATCGCCGCCCCCAGCATCAGCCACGCCCCGCGCAGCAGCAGCCAGGCACCTCGGTGGGCCACGGTCCGGATCATCGGACCATTCTTGCGCGATGTCCGGCATAGGCCCAGACCGCCAGGCCCAACAGGGGTCCCCAGTACCACAGCGGAAGCAGCAACAGATAGATCCGCATCTCGGGGTTGAACCAGGAGAACTGCACCAGGAGGGGGATGGCCGCCATCGTCACCAGGGTGGCCACCAGCGCGCCCGGCACGATCGCAGCAGCCGGTGGCACGGTGCGACCACCGATCACCGGAAGCCAGCGGGGGACGACCTCGCCCCAAGGGCGGATCAGACCGACCGTCAGGATGGCTCCCCACCAGGCACCGAGCGAGAGCATGATGCCCCAGGCGTCCCACTGGTCATGGCCTGCCAGCCACGCCGGGCGGCCGATCGGCCACGGTGTGAGCCAACTGAGTCGGGCCAACGCGTACGGCAGGGGACCGGCCGCCGCCAGGAGGGTGACCACGACCCGATGGCGTACCAGCCAGGCGGTGATGCGCCGCAGACTGTGGCGCCCGCGCAGCGCCGCGACCGACAGGGCGATCCACAGACCGAGCGTCGACATCGACACCACCAGCGCCCAGACCTGGTCCAGCTGGTGGACGAGCTGGGGGAGCAGGTCGGCGACCACGGCCAGCACCAGCGGCCCGGCCAGCACCGCTGCCACGATGATCCCCACACCCAGCAGCACCATCCACGGTCGCGCCCGTGCGCTGCGCACCGCCGCGACGATGACCACGGCGATGCCGGCGACGGGCAGCAGCAGGGCGACCAGGTAGCCGACGACGGCCAGCGCTGACATGCTCATGGTCGCGGCGAACAGCAGCAGCGTCAGCACCGGACTGACGATCCTGACCATGGCCACGGTGCCGGGCACCTGGGGTCGCAGGGTCGCGATCCCGGCAGTGACGGCGCCCACCAGGCCGAGCGCCCCGAGCAGTCCGGTGAAGGCCGTTGGTCCGAGCAGCATCTGGGCCAGCATCGACAGTTGGGTGCCGGCGTACGGATTCAGCGCGGGGAACAGCAACCAGGCCAGGCACTGCACCATGAGGACGGCCGAAGCGAGGGCCGCAGCGGAAAGGGTCGAACGATTCATGGCTCCAGCCTTGGCGAGCGCAGCTCGATCGAGGATCCCCCGGTCGGGGGAACCGGCCGGATCC
>DVLP01000220.1 GCA_018715445.1 Candidatus Avipropionibacterium avicola
GGACGTCGACGGGGAGGCCGGGGAGCGGGTGACGCTACCTGGTCCCACCGCCATCGGCCCGGGGGTTCTGATGAGCGAGTTCCCGATCGGTGCGGGTGGCTCGGTGGAGCTGACCCTCAACGTGGGCGTGCCGTACGCGGAGACTGAACAATCCGTGCGGATCGATCCCGACTGGGGAATCGTGCTGCGGGAGACCGGCGGCGGAGGCGGCGGCACCGGCTCGATCGGCAGCGGGTCGCTGGGCTCGGGCGGTTCCTCTGCAGGTTCCTCGGCCGGATCGTCCGGCCAGATCGGATCCTCGGTCTCCGGCTCGTCTGGTTCGGCGGGCAGCTCAGCCGGTTCCACCCTGACCTTCGGATCCCTCGGAGGCCCCCTCGTGCCGGGCAGTTAGGCACACACTCGCCCCGGTTCATTCCGGGGCCCACGATCTCGGTCTGCGGTTCCCATCGCCGGCCGCCGGCGGTCACTGTCCGTGTCCGTCACCCGTAGCCGGACCGGCAATCCTGCCGAGCCGGAGTCGTTCACGGAAGAGAGAACCATGAAGAAGAACACCAAGGGCGCGATCGCAGTGGGTGCCGCCGCACTGCTCCTGGCCGGTGGCGCCGGAACCATGGCGGCGTGGAGCGACGAGGCCAGCCTCGGTGGCGGCTCGGTCGAGTCCGGCCAGCTCCGCATCACCGAGACCGCGGCCGGATCGTGGACGTGGGCAGATGGCACTCCATTCTCGCCCACCGATGACCGCATCGTCCCGGGTGACTCGGTGCAGTACACGGCGGAGTACACGCTTGTTGTCGAGGGCGACAATCTCGTCGCTTCTCTGACTCCGGATCTCGGTGGAGTGACGGGAGATCTGGCGCCTTACTTGACGGTGGACGCTACCTCCGACACGACCGGTATCACGCTGGACAACATCACCGAAGCCAATAACGGGGACACGGTCTCGGTGACCACAACCATCACCTTCAACCCGGAAACCTCGGGTACCGACGGGATGGAGACCGAAGCGAGCCTTGAAGGCTCGACCATCACGCTCCAGCAGACCGCCCCGGCGCCCGGAACCCCCTGAGCGGTCGGGAGTAGAACTGATGGCCACTCATCATCGTTGGGCCCTCGCGGCGGTCGCCGTCGCGGGGGTGTCGGTCCTGTCGGTGCAGCAGACGGGGGCACTGTGGAGCGACTCCGCATCCCTCGACGGCACGACCCTTACCTCGGGCAGTCTCGGCATCGAGGTCGGCGCCTCCGGGGCGACGTCGTCCGCCTACACGTTCGTGGACCTCACCGGCCCCAACATGATGAGTGGCGACTACGTGCAGCATCCGCTGCACGTGCTCAACACCGGCACCGAGGCGATGCAGTACCGACTCGAGTCGGCGACGCTGGACGCGGATCTGCCGCTGCAGTTGCAGGTGACCGCGGTGTCCTCCGAGGCCGAGTGCCCGGCCTCGGGGGACGCGGTGGGGGACGATCTGTACTCCGGGTCGCTGACCAACGCGACGACCACGTACCGCGCGCTGAGTTCCGGCGCGTCGGAGATCCTGTGCTTCGGGGTCACCATGGGCGAGAATCCCACCGTCGGCGAGCAGGGCACGGCCACCTTCACCTTCCAGGGAACCCAGTCATGACGGCCGTTCAGGAGCAACCCACCGCCGTGGTGGGGGAGGAGACCGAGCGCACGGGCGTCTGGTGGTGGATCCGTACCGTCACCTCGTGGCTGCTTCTGTTCGTCGCCGTCGCGGTGCTGGCCGCACTGGTCGTGGTGCCCCGGCTCGCTGGCGCCACCCCGTACACGGTGCTCACCGGCTCGATGGAGCCGACGCTCTCGCCGGGCACGCTGATCGTGGTCAAGGACGTCCCGCCCACGGAGTTGCGTGCTGGTGACGTGATCACCTTCCAGATCGAGTCGGACAACCCGGCGGTCAACACCCACCGCATCACCCAGGTGGTCTACGACGCGCAGGGCACCCCGAGGTTCCAGACCCAGGGGGATGCCAACAACGTTCCGGACCGGGACCTGCTGGTCCCGGAGCAGATCCGCGGCAGCCTGTGGTACTCGGTGCCCTATCTGGGGCACGTCAACTCCGCGCTGACGGGCGACCTGCGGGGCGTGCTCGTCACCGTCGCGGTCGGCGGGCTGGGCGTCTACGCACTGTGGATGTTCGGTTCGAGTTTCGCCGAGTCCCGCCGGTCACGACGCGGGCACGAAGGAGATGGATCATGACCTCCGCCGACACTGATCGCCGGCAGGCCACCGGCTCGACTCGCAGGCGTCCGGCCCGCACCACGTGGGATCGCGTCCGCGCCGGGCTGTCCCTGGGGGTGGTCCTGGGGCTCGGCGCCACCGGGACCATGGCTGCGTGGACCGACACCGCCACCGTAGAGTCCGGGATTTTCGGCGCAGCCAACATTGAGCTAAACATCAACGGCGACTCGCCGACGCACCTTATGGGCTCAGTTGAGAACGTCATGCCGGGCCAGAGCGTCGCTGGCAACCTCCTGTTGGCCAACGAAGGCGGTGTCGACCTGCGATACCTCATGGACATGGAGGTCGAAGGCCTCACCAACGCTGAGGGCGGGGCGGGACAACAGCGCGGGGACGCCACGTCACTGGGCGAGCACCTCACGCTCACCGTGCATTCCAGCACCACCGCCGACGGGGTGACGTGCGGCGGACAAGCGATCGTGTCGCAGACGATGACCGTCGGTGCATCACGCGCGGTCCTCACCGACTACCGGCCTGTCGCCGCCGGGGCGTCCGACACGATCTGCGTCCAGGCGACCCACGCAGCCAACGCCCCCATTCAGTCGCGCATGGCGCAGGTACGCGTGACGTTCATCGTCAACGCGGAGGTCGTGTGATGAGCCACCCGACCTTCACCGACCGGTCCGCCAAGCAGGCCAGCCGCGGCCGCGAGCTCGCCCTCAACATCGGGGCGGTGGCCGGGCTGGTGTGCATCATCGCGGCGGCGGCCTCGATGTTCCTGGGTATCAAGCCGCTGGTATTCCGCTCCGGTTCGATGGAGCCGGCCATCTCGACCGGGGCGTTGGCCCTGACCTCGCCCGTGCCGGCAGACGAGTTGGCCGTCGGGGACGTCGTCAGCGTGGTCACCTCCGGCGATGTCCGCATCACCCACCGCGTCACCGCGCTGGCCCCGATGGGCGACGGAACCGTGGCCGTGACGATGCGGGGGGACGCGAACAACGCCGACGACCCGTCGCCGTACATCGTCGACGAGGCGGATCGGGTGTTTGCCCACGTCGATGGCGTCGGGTACGTGGTGGCGTGGCTGTCGAGCCCGGTGGCGATCTTCCTGGGCGGGATGGTGGCCGGCGCGCTGTGTGTGATCGCGTTCGGGCGCAGCCGAAACTACGACGACGACGAGGTGGGCAGTCGGATCAACGACGACGCTGACACCGCCGATGCCGTCCGTGCAGGCGTGATGGAGAGGACTCACCATGAGTAGGTTGCAGCGAATCCGGAAGCAGGCCATGTCGCTGCGCGGCGGGATCGCGGTCGCCGGGGCTCTCGCTGCCGCGGTGAGCCTCACGCAGGTGGCGGGCACCATGGCGGCCCCAGACCTCGAGTGGACGGCGAAGGTGCCGATCGCCACGGCGAACTACTACCCGACGCCGCTGACGGCGTCGGTGACGTGTGAGACCACCTACACTGGGTTGCTTCCGGGGCGCAGAGCGAAGGTCAGCTGGGAAGCGGTTCCCGGTGCGACCGGATATCGGGTTGACCTAGTGCACAGCAATACTGGCGAGGTCAAGTCCGAATTCGTGCCAGCGCCAACGACACAACTGCCAGATGTAGTCGCCCCGTATTCGACTGCGTTTCCGGTGGCCAATTGGGCCTATTCGATCCGGGTTCGGACGATCAATGGCCCAGCAATGTCCTCTGGGTATACGACTGCCCCTGAGCGAGCCGAATCGAAAAGTACGATCACCGATCGAACTGAATGCGACGGGTCGAGCGGGCCCAGTGTCGAGAATATGGGCTGGGAAGACAACCAGAGCTGGTCGCCCGAGGTCGAGTCCTTCGGGATCGGGCAGCCCCTGGTGAACGCACTACGCGGAGTCAGCGCGGAGGCGGACGGCATTGAGGATGAGCTCGCCGCGGCCGCCACCCTCGACGACGCTGCCGCAGAACCCTCTACGGCAGAGGCGCCGGAAGCAAAGTCGGCAGAGACCACGACGGCCGCTACGGGCACGTCCACGTCCGTGCCCCGGACGAGTAGTTCGACAGCGCCCACCACCGCGCCGGCGGAGAGGTCGACCAGCTCGTCGTCGTCGACATCAGCGCCGCCGAGCTCCAAGGCCACGTCCCCGTCACCGTCGACCACCAGAGCGTCCTCGAGTGCGGCGGCGACGCCAACGGCGCCGTCCACCACACGGGCGGCCGCCACCTCCACCACTGTTCCGGTGACGAGCACCTCCACGACCGAGGCGATGACCGTCACTCCGGTGGCGCTTCCCGGAGGCGGCGAGGCGAAGCTCGTCGGGGGCACCACCCTGGTGGTCTCTGATGACGATGGACCGGTGTGCTCGGCGACGGTCCGCGAGGGCTCGACCCTGAAGGTGCGGTCGGGAGTTCTCGAAGTGACAGACACCCGGGAGACGCGGGAAGTCGATCCGCAGACCTGTGAGCTGACGTGATCGCCGTGGTGAAGGGAGGGGCGACAGCGTCGCAGGGGACGGCCCATGCGACCGGCCGGACGGATCTGAACGATCGTTCGCAATGAGCGTCTGCTTAGGTAACAATGGAACAGGTGTTAGCAACATCACATCGTGCGTGCCAAGTGTCACTCGGCGTCCGATCGCCGAGCGCGCCGATGACGACCTTGGGAGGGTCTATGAGAAGTGGTCTGATACGCCGTTCACTCGCTGCCGCGAGTGCAACGGTGATGGCGGGAGCGGCGCTGGTCGTCGGCGGCGCGGGGGTGGCCTCGGCGGAGCCGGTGTCCAAGACCGGAGAGGTCACGGGGAACTCGGTACTCGGTAACCGCCTCGAGTTCAAGCGCACCGTCAGCGAGCGAGAAGTCACCCACGGCGACACGGTTACCATCACGTCGGAAATCATCGACAGCTACGGGTCTTCGTGGTTTGCCAATACCCACTCGTGGATCGAGAACAACACTCCCGAGTGTCTTGACTACGTTGAAGATACCGCGAGGTGGCGAGCATGGCCGAACACCGATTTCGAGACCCCGACCACAAAGCCGGGCGAATTCAAGCCGTCTGCTAACGCGATCCGCATCGACTTTCCCGTCAGGGTGTCCGATCCTCTGGTGCTCGAAGCGGATTACGTCGTGAAGTGCGACGCCGGTAACGAGGTCGCTACCGGTGGAATGTCTTGGCGGGGAACCTATGGAAGCAGCGACGACAACTTCAAGAACTTCGGACCCGCTATCAAGGTCAACCGGGCCTCTGTCTCGCAGTTCTTCCTCGCGGCCCCCAGCGCTCTTGAGGTCAACGAGGCCGCAACCCTCACCGTCGACACCAATGCCCCCGAGGGCTCCGACGTGATCTTCGAGGTCGATGGCCAATCGCTACCCGCGAAGGTCTCCGGCGGTAAGGCAACCGCGACGTGGACCCCGTCGTCGGCAGGTACCCAGACGGTCACTGCCACGCTCCAGCAGACTGGGACCCACCTGGGTAAGAGCACGCAGCGCACGGTGTCCGTCGCCGAACAGACCGTAGATTCAACCCTCACCATCAATGCACCCACTGACGCTCAGGTAGGTGTCGTGACTCAGCTGTCGGCGACCGTCTTGCCTGAAGGTGCCGGCGGCACGGTGACGTTTACGGAGCAGGGCGAAGTTATCGACAGTGTGCCCGTGCCTGCGAGCGGAGTCGTCACCGTCGACTGGATCCCCGCTGCAGAGGGCCAGCGATCGATTGACGCGATCTTTTCCGGTCGAACCGGAGTCAATGGATCGACGGCGATCGGCAAGTCGGTGACTGTTGCGCCGAAGGCGGCCGACATGCAGTCGTCGACGACGACGGTCTCCCCAGTCGAGATTACTGAGCTTGGCGGAACCGTGGTCCTGACCGCAACGGTGGACCCGGTGGCCGGCGGTACCGTGAGCTTCTACGACGGCGCGACGCTCATCGAGACTGTCGACGTCGACGCGAATGGTGTGGCGACCTACAGCTGGACGCCCGAGACCGAAGGTGAGCGCACTGTTCGCGCAGCCTATTCAGGTGCGGGCACGGTGTTGCCGTCGGCGGGAACCACAACGGTGGTCATCTCGTCGTCCTCGGACACCCCCGAGCCAGGCGATCCGCTTGAACCCGGTACTCCGAGTGACAACTCGGGCAGCCTCGGTTCGCTGACGGGCTCGCTCGGAAGTTGACCGAAGGGTCGGCCCGGCGCCCCACCGTGTGAATCGCGGTGGGGCGACGGGGTCGCCTGCACAAAGACGATCTCCCTGCAACGCCGGCACCACCACGACACACCGCCCGAAGGGGTTACGGATGACCACGACCACGCCCGCGCGACGAACGCTCGCCCTGCTCGCTGCACTACTGTTGGCCGCGACGGTTCTCATCGTGGACCGAGCGCCATTAGCCTCCGCAGATCCCGTAACGGCGACTCACTCGAGTGATGCTTTCGACATCACACGGACGGTGAGCAACGGTACCCCGACGGTGGGCGACGTGATCGAGGTGCGCACCCAACTGGAGTCCAGTCGCTACCTGGTGTACGAAGTCCGTGATTTCACCCCAGCGTGCATGGAGTACGTTTCTGGGTCTGCAGAGGCGAATAAAGGCGGTGACATCGAGGTCAATGGGGATCGCGTGAAGTGGTCACGTGGCCTGGGTCGGCAGGTTGACCCGTTCATCATCACGGCCGAATACACGGTGACGTGCGCTCCCGGAAACCATGCAACGGGCGGCACCTACTTCAAGCGATCCGTCAGTAACACGCTTGGAAATAACACGATGGGCCCCACCATCACCGTGCAGCAGGTCCAGTCCTCCGTCGATCTCAGCGCCGCGCCCACCTCGGTAGAGGTCGGCGAGCAGGTGTCGCTGAACACCAGCACAACGGGAATTCCGAACGGTGAGAACGTTCAGCTCCTCGTCGACGGCGTCGCAGTCGGATCACCGGCCACGGTGACCGGCGGCTCCGTGTCCTTCCCCGCCTGGACCCCCACGGCTCCAGGGGACTACGAGTTCACCGCGCGATACGACGGTTCGACCAACGTCGCCGGTAGTGCCTCCACGCCCGTCACGGTCTCGGTCAGCAAGGTTTCCACGACCGTGGAGCTCGAGGTCGGCACCCCGGCCTTCACCGGGTCCGCGGTTCCGTTGACCGCCACGACCGCCGGCATCCCCGACGGCGACACCGTCCAGTTTCTCGTCAACGGCGCTGTCCACGGCTCCGCCCAGGTAGAGGACGGATCCGCCCTCTACACCGGGTGGACCCCGCAAGACGCCGGTGATTACGCGGTGCAGGCCAACTTCGTCACCACCTCCACTCTGGCCGGGTCGAGCTCGGGACAGTCGATGGTCACCGTCACAGACCCGGTCCAGCAGACCTCCACCACGTTCGACGTGAACCCGGAGCCTGTCGCGGGCCAGGTATCGACCCTGACCGCGACCGTCAACGACGGCAACGACGGCGACACGGTCGCCTTCACCAACTCGGGCAACCCGATCGGAACAGCGACCGTCACCGACGGTGTCGCCACCTACGACTGGACCGTGCCCGCCGGACTCGCCGCACAGCAGTACAGCCTGCGGGCCGACTACGCCGGCTCCGAGGGCTACGCACCTTCCGCATCGGAGCCGGTCACCGGAACCGTCGGCAAGGTGCAGACGCAGCTCTCCGAGGTCTCGGCCCCTGCCACCGCGGAGGTCAACGAGCAGCTCCAGCTCTCCGTCACCGTGACCGGCGGTCACAGCGGAGCCCAGGTCGAGTTCCGGGACGGTGAGACCGTCCTGTGCGCGGTCACCACCGGAAGCGGCTCGACCGCATCCTGCTACTGGACCCCAACCGCAGTCGGCGGCTACGACGTCACCGCCCACTACCTCGGCACTGACACCACGAGCGCGTCGCAGTCCCCGTCGGCGACGGCGATCGAGGTGGGGGCAACCGCTTCCTCGGTGGAGCTGACCGGACCGGACAGCATCCAGCTCGGACAGTCTGCAGACCTGGAGATCACCACGACCGGCGTGGCCGACGGGCAGACCGTCGACATCGTCGTCGGCGAGGCCACCATTGTCGGCACCGCCACGGTCTCCGGCGGTGCGGCCACCTACACGTGGACACCGTCCGAGGTCGACACCTACACACTCCGGGTGGTCTACGTGGGCGCCGAAACCGTCGCGCCCTCCGAGTCCGATCCGGTGTCGATCACCGTAGACCGCGTGGCCACCCAAGTCTCGGCCGTCACAGCGCCCGATGAGACGACGGTGGGGCAGCCGATCACCCTGTCCGCGACGGTCACCGGGGGAACCGCCGGAACGCAGGTCGAGTTCCGGGACGGTGAGACGCTCCTGTGCTCCGGCACCCTCGCCGCCGACGGCACTGTGACCTGTGAGTGGACGCCGACGGCAGTCGGCGCCGTCGACATCACCGCGCACTACCCGGGCAACGGCACCACGAGCCCGTCCCAGTCGCCGTCGGCGACCACCGTCGAGGTGGGGGCGACGGAATCCTCGCTGACGCTCACCGGGCCGGCGTCCGCGCTGGTCGGCCAGACTGCCGAGCTGACGATCGAGACCGCAGGTATCGACGACGGTGAAGACGTCGACATCGTCGTCGACGAGACCACAGTCGGCACCGCCACGGTGACCGACGGCGCCGCCACCTACTCCTGGACCCCCAGCGAGGCGGGAACGGCGACCATCCGGGTCGAGTACGCGGGCTCGGATACCGTCGCGCCGTCCGAATCAGACCCACTGACGGTGGCGGTGGCGGTGTCCACCATCACCTCCGATGTCACCCCATCGCCGGGTGCGACGGTTGGGCAGCCCGTCAGCCTGTCGGCCACCGTCAACGGCGGCAACGCCGGGGTCGCGGTCGAGTTCCGTGCGGGCGAGACTGTCCTCTGTGCTGAAGATCTGACCGCGGCAGGGACCGTCACCTGTGACTGGACTCCCGCCGAGGCAGGGGCATATGCCGTCACCGCGCACTACGTTGGCGACCAGACCACCACACCGTCGCAGTCGTCGACCCCCACGTCCGTCATTGTGGGACAGGCCGCCTCGACCGTCACCCTCACCGGCCCGGACTTCGTCGAGCCGGGCCAGCCGGTGAACGTGATGATCGCCACGACCGGGATCGCGGACGGTCAGTCGGTCGACATCGAGGTGGACGGCGTCGTCGTCGACACGGTGACAGTCGCTGACAATGAGGCCACGTTCTCCTGGACTCCCGACGCCGTGGATACCTACACGGTGCAGGCAATCTACCGCGGCAGCGACGACGTTGCCGGTTCCGAATCCGACGAACTCATCGTGGAAGTGAACGCCCAGGCCACGCAGACCTCACCGGTCACAGCCTCGTCTGATGCGGTGGTGGGCCAACTGGTCACGCTGTCGGCGACGGTCACCCGCGGCACCAGCGGACTGTCGGTGGAGTTCCGCGACGGTGACACCGTCCTCTGCACGGGTGAGCTCGCCGAGGACGGAACCGTGTCCTGTGAGTGGACCCCGACCTCAGCTGGAACGGTCAACGTCCGGGCGCACTATCCCGGCGACGACACCACCAAGCCGTCGCAGTCCACGCAGTCCACCGCGGTCCCGGTGGGCAAGACCACCGCGAACGTCGCGGTCGACGTGGCCGGCCCCGTCGTCGTCGGCCAGTCCGTCACACTCGGCGTGGACACCACCGGCATCGCTGACGGCGAAACCGTCCAGCTCCTCGTCGATAATGTCGTGGTCGACTCGCCCACGGTCACCGACGGGCGGGCTGAGTACACGTGGACCGTGGCCGCCCCGGCCGGTCCGCGAACGATCTCAGCCGCCTACGCCGGATCGGCCACGGTCGCAGCAGCCGAGTCGGAGCCCGTGAACCTGCTCGTCGAGGTGGGCGAGAGCAGCACCTCGGCCGTGACGGCGTCGGCGGACCCGGTCGCCGGTCAGCCGGTGACGCTGTCCGCAGCCGTGACCGGGGGCACCGCAGGCGTGGATGTCGAATTCCGCGACGGTGAGACCGTGCTGTGCACCGGGCAGGTCAAGGCCGACGGTTCAGTGTCTTGTGAGTGGGAGCCGAGCGCCGCGGGAGCAGTGAGCGTGACCGCCCACTACCCCGGGGACGACGCCACCGCCGCCTCGGTTTCGGAGACGGCCACCACGGTGAAGGTCGCCGAGCCGAAGGACACCACTGCGCCGGTGGCGCCGTCGAGCATCGAGGTGGCGCCGCAGCCGGTGGCGCACGACGGGACTGTGACGGTGTCCGGTGAGGCGGAGGCCGGGTCGACGGTGTCGGTGATGGTCAGCGGTGACGAGGTGTGTTCGGCGACGGCGACTGAGGCGGGTACCTTCTCGTGCTCGTTCACCGCGGACGAGGACCAGGACGGTAAGCCGGTGACGGTGACCGCCACCGACGACGCGAACAACACCTCGGACGCGACGAACGCCGGCCCGCTCGAAGTCGATCCGGCCGCCGTGGATCCCGAGGATCCCACCATCACCCTCGACCCGGCGCAGCCGGTCGTGGACGAGCCGGCGGAGATCATCGTGACCGGCGAGGAGGGCGAGCAGGTCGTTGTCCGCCTCGGCGAAGTGGTGGTCTGCGAGACGACCATCGGTGCGGACGGCACCGCCACGTGCGAGTGGACGCCGGACGCAGAGGGCAACGCGCTCCTGGAGATCATCGTCGGGAATCGGACCATCAACGAGACCGTCACCGTGCGGCCCGCCGATAC
>DVLP01000221.1 GCA_018715445.1 Candidatus Avipropionibacterium avicola
CATTGACCCCGATCCCCCGCGCGATCGAGGTCGCCACCTGGGCCACCTCCAGGGCATGGGTCAACCGGGTCCGCTGGTGGTCACTCGGGTGCACCACCACCTGGGTCTTGCCGGCCAGCCGACGGAAGGCGGTGGAGTGCACGATCCGGTCGCGATCCCTCTCGAAACAGGTGCGTTCGGCATCGGGCTCCTCGGGCCGGGCACGGTGACCGGCCCCGCGGGCCAGCGTCGCGCCCTCACTCAGGGTTGCCGCCTCGAACTCCTCGCGGGCGACCCGGTCGACCACGAATGCTCCCGGGACGGGGGCGTCGGAGTCACGATGGGCCCGGACCAGGTCCTGGGCGCCATGGCCCGCCATGGTTGCTGCCCACTGGATCGTCCGGTCACTCAGGGTGACCGAGTGCTCCCCGGTCGTCGAACCTGCCCCGGACGAGGGTTCGGTCGATGTCGTCGAGGGGTCCTGTTCACACACCACGGGGGCCACTGTGCCATGTCGTCGTACGGTGTCGGCCATCACCCACTCGTCCTCGTGACCAGCCCCCCGATCGGAAATTTGTAGATCCGCACAGAATCGCGCGCCACCCGGCTCGCCGACTGTCTTCGGGCAGGCGTTGCTGGCAGGGTCAGTCTGTGCCAAGCTCCCCGTCGACCGGTGCCGCCGGCTCCGCCTCGCGTACTGCCCCTTCGCCCACCGCGTTCACCCGGATCGCGATCGTCAACCGAGGTGAGGCCGCGATGCGGCTGATCCACGCGGTTCGCGACCTCAACGCGACCAGTCCCGCTGATCCGACCGGCGCCGCCCCCCGCTACACCACCATCGCCCTGCACACCGATGTCGATGCCGGGGCCGCCTTCGTCCGCGAGGCCGACGAGGCACACCTGCTGGGTGCGGCCGCCGATCGTCCGTACCTCGACCTGGCCGGTCTGGAGCGGGCTCTGCGCCAGACCCGCGCCGAGGCCGTGTGGGTCGGTTGGGGCTTCGTCGCCGAGGATCCGGCCTTTGCCGAGCTGTGCGACCGACTGGGGATCGTGTTCATCGGGCCGAGCGCCGAGGCGATGCGCAAGCTGGGCGACAAGATCGGCTCCAAGCTCATCGCCGAGGAGGTCGGCGTCCCCGTGGCACCGTGGAGCCGTGGCGGGGTCGACACCCTCGAGGACGCCCTGGCCGCCGCCGAGCAGATCGGCTACCCCCTGATGCTCAAGGCGACAGCCGGTGGCGGCGGTCGCGGCATCCGCAAGGTCACCTCGCCCGACGAGCTGAGCGACGCCTACCAACGCACCTGCGACGAGGCCGAGCGCGCCTTCGGCAGCGGTGTGGTGTTCCTGGAGAAGCTCGTCACCGGGGCCCGCCACGTCGAGGTCCAGTTGATCGCCGACGGTCAGGGCACGGCCTGGGCGGTCGGCGTGCGGGACTGCTCGATCCAGCGCCGCAACCAGAAGGTCATCGAGGAGTCGAGCTCTCCCCTGCTGGCCACCGAGCAGAGCGAGGAGCTGAAGGCCGCAGCCGAACGCCTGGCACTGGCCGTCGACTACCGGGGGGCGGGCACCGTCGAGTTCCTCTACCACCCCGAGACCAAGAGCTTCGCCTTCCTGGAGGTCAACACCCGCCTGCAGGTCGAGCACCCGATCACCGAGGTCGTCACCGGACTGGACCTGGTCGCCTGGCAGATCCGGATCGCCTCGGGCCAGCCGCTCACCGGCGACCGTCCGGTGGAGCGGGGACACGCGGTGGAGGCCCGGCTCAACGCCGAGGACCCCGATCGTGACTTCGCCCCGGCCCCCGGTCGGATCGCCCGCCTCGAGTTCCCCTCCGGCCCCGGAGTGCGCGTTGACACCGGCGTCGCCGAGGGTGACACCATCCCGGCCGACTTCGACTCCATGGTCGCCAAGGTCATCGCGTACGGCTCCACCCGCGCCGAGGCGCTGGCTCGCCTGCGCCGTGCCATGCACGAGACCACCGTGGTGATCGACGGTGGCGCCAGCAACAAGAGCTTCATCCTCGATCTGCTCGACCAGCCCGAACTCATCCGTGGTGAGCCGCAGTGGGCCGACACCGGCTGGATCGACCGCGTCCGCAGCGAAGGACGTCTGGTCACCGAACACCACGCCGGCGTCGCGCTGGTGGTCTCGGCGATCGAGTCGTACGAGGAGGCCGAGCAGGGTGAGATCATCCGGTTCCTGGAGACCGCGCGCGGCGGGCGTCCCCAGGTGCAGCACGAGGCCAGTCACACCATCGAGCTGAAGCTGCGTGGCACCGGTCATGCCCTCACCGTCCTGCAGGTCGGGCCCGAGCGTTACCAGGTCAGCCTCCAGGACGGGGACCAGCCGCGCGTCGTGGCCGTACGCCTCACCCGTCTCGACGAGGTCCACTCCCGGGTCGTCATCGACGGCCAGCCCCACCGTCTGGTCACCGCGATCCACGGGCCGACCCATCTGGTCGAGGTCGACGGGGTGACCCACCGCGTCGAACGCGACGAGGGCGGCATGGTGCGCTCCCCCGCGCCCGCCCTGGTGATCGCCACCCCGGTCGCCGTCGGTGACGAGGTTGCCGCCGGGACACCGATCCTGGTGCTGGAGTCGATGAAGATGGAGACCGTGATCCCGGCCCCCTTCTCCGGCCGGGTGCGTGACCTCGTCGTCCGGACCGGGACCCAGGTCGAGACCGGTGCGCCGATGATCCGGCTGGAGCCCCTGGCCGAAGTCGCCGACGAACCGGTCGGCGGTGGTGAGGCCACGGCCCTGGACCTGCCGCAGGCCAACGCCCCCGGCGATGGCGAGCGGGCCAGGACCTGCCTGGACCGGCTGCGGTCGGTACTCATGGGCTATGACTGCGATCCCGACGAACGGGCCCACCTCGTCCAGGAGTACCTCACCTCCCGCTCGGCCATGGCCGCCGACGGCCAGGACGTCTTCGCCGCCGAGATGGACCTGTTGGGACTGTTCACCGACTTCGTCGAGCTCACCCGCAACCGCCCGGCCCACGACGAGGTCCATCGTGAGCTTCGGGTGCACAGCTCCCGGGAGCACTTCCACACCTACCTCCAAGGGCTCGACCCCGACCGGGGCGCGCTGCCCGACCAGTTCCGCGAGAAGTTGCTGCGGGTGCTCGGCCACTACGGGGTCGACGACCTCGAACGGACGCCGGCGCTCGAGGAGGCGGTCTTCCGTATCTTCCTCACCCTGCAACGCGGTGGTGACGTCGACATCGCCGTCGCCCTGCTGCAGTCCTGGGTCAGCGAACCGCGCCCGGGCGACGAGGAGGCCGTACGGGTCCGCACCCTCCTGGACCGGATGGTGCGTGCCACCCAGCTGCGCTTCGCCGTCATCGGCGACCTGGCCCGCTCGGTGCGCTTCCGCTGGTTCGACCAACCACTCGTCGACGCCGAACGTCGTACCGTGCTGTCCCGAGTCGCCGACGAGGTCGAAGCACTCGTCGACCCGGGTGCGCCGAGCCGTGCCGACCGCATCGAGGCCCTCGCCGACATTCCCGAGCAGCTGGTGGGCTTCCTGCGCGACCGGGTGGCCTCCGGTGTCCCGGCATCCGAACCCCTGTTGGAAGTCCTGCTGAGACGGCACTACCTCGACCACACCCTGGGGGCGATCAGTGTGGCCACCAGTGCCGGGCGCCCGGTGGTGCATGCCGACTACACGACCTCCTCCGGGGCCGAGATCCGCGTGGTGGCCACCCTGGCCGACATCGCCGACCTCTCCGGCAGCACCCAATTGGCCGACAGCATCTCCTCCGCCCTGGCCGACGACCGCCCGAACGCCGTCGAGATCTATCTGCGCTGGCCCGATCCGCCGCAGGATGCCCAGGAGATCTCCGACACCCTCGGTGCACTGTTGGCCGATCAGCAGTTCCTGTCGACCAGCCGTCGGGTCTCGATTGCCGTGTGTCCGTTGGGAAGTCGGCCGGTGGACTACCTCACGTTCCGTCGCCCTGATGAGGGCCAGGACGAGGAGCAGGGTGAGGACCAGGGCGACAACACCTGCAGCGGCGAGCTGACCGAGGACCGACTGGTCCGCGGGATCCACCCGATGGTGGCGCGCCGACTGAACCTGTGGCGCCTGATCAACTTCGACGTCACCCGCCTCGACGCCCCCGAGGACGTGCTGCTCTACGAGGCCGTCGCCAAGTCCAATCCGGCCGACCGTCGCCTGGTCGCGATGGCCCAGGTGCGCCAGATGGCCGTGGTCCGCGATGACGACGGCCGGATCGTCAGCCTGCCGCACGCCGAGCGCGCCGTCGAGCACTGCCTCGAGGCGATCCGGCGGGTGCGCAGCGCTCGGGGCAGTGCCGGCAGTCGCCTCGACGTCAACCACGTGTGGGTCACGGTGTGGCCACCGATCGAGGCCGACATCGACCAGCTGAAGGCGCTGCAGGACAAGATCACTCCGCTCAGCGAGGGTGCCGGACTCGAGGAAGTCCTCACCCAGGGACGGATCTACGCCCCTGACGGCGCCATCCACCCGATCGCGATCCGCTTCCACTCCCAGCCGGGCCGTGGCGTCGTCGCGGACATGGTGGAGCCACCGACCGAGCCGCTGCAGCCCCTGGACGACTACGGGGTGAAGGTGTTGCGGGCTCGTCGCCGCGGCCTGGTCTACCCGTACGAGCTGGAGGAAGTGCTGGCCGGTGGCGGAAGCCTGGTCGAGCACGATCTCGACGACTCGGGTCGACTGGTCCCGGTGAACCGGCCCCGCGGCGCCAACCGGGCCGGACTGATCGTGGCCGTGGTGACCACGCCGACACCGCTCCACCCCGAGGGCGTCACCCGGGTCGTGCTCTCCGGCGATCCCACGAAATCCTTGGGAGCATTGGCAGAACCCGAATGCGCGCGCGTGATCGCCGCGCTCGACCTGGCCCAGGAGATGGGCGTCCCGGTCGAGTGGTTCGCGGTGTCCTCGGGCGCTCGGATCTCCATGGAGAGCGGCACCGAGAACATGGACTGGGTGGCCGCCGCCCTCAAGCGGATCGTCGAGTTCACCCAGGACGGCGGCGAGATCAACATCGTGGTCGCCGGGATCAACGTCGGCGCACAGCCGTACTGGAACGCCGAAGCGACGATGTTGATGCACACCAAGGGAATCCTGGTGATGACCCCGGACAGCGCGATGGTGCTGACCGGCAAGCAATCGCTCGACTTCTCCGGTGGTGTCTCGGCCGAGGACAACTTCGGCATCGGTGGCTACGACCGGGTCATGGGCCCCAACGGTCAGGCCCAGTACTGGGTCCCCGATCTGGCAGGTGCCTTCCAGGTGCTGATGTCGCACTACGACCACACCTACATCGCCCGCGACGAGGACCATCCCCGGCGCGCGAGCACCGCCGACCCGTACGACCGCGACGTCTCGGACCATCCCCACGACGGGGAGTTCGCCACCGTCGGAGAGATCTTCTCGGCCGAGCACAACCCGGACCGCAAGAAGCCGTTCGACATCCGTACGGTGATGCGGGCCGTGTCCGATGCCGACCACGAGGTGTTGGAGCGGTGGGCCGGGATGGCCGACGCCGAGACCTCGGTCGTCTTCGACGCGCGGATCGGCGGCCACTCGGTCTGCCTGTTGGGCATCGAGTCCAAGCCGGTGCCGCGTCGCGGATTCCCTCCCACCGACGGGCCCGACACCTACACCGCCGGCACCCTGTTCCCCCGGTCGTCGAAGAAGGCGGCCCGCGCCATCAACGCGGCCTCCGGCAACCGACCCCTGGTGGTGCTGGCGAACCTGTCCGGCTTCGACGGCTCCCCCGAGTCGATGCGCAACCTCCAGCTGGAGTACGGCGCCGAGATCGGACGGGCGGTGGTCAACTTCTCCGGCCCGATCGTCTTCGTGGTGATCTCGCGCTACCACGGTGGCGCGTTCGTGGTGTTCTCGAAGCGACTGAACCCGCAGATGACCGTGCTGGCCCTGGAGGGCTCGTACGCCTCGGTCCTCGGTGGTGCCCCTGCCGCAGCCGTGGTGTTCGCCTCCGAGGTGGAGAAGCGCACCGTCGCCGATCCACGGGTTCAGGACCTCGAGGAGCGGATCGCGGCAGCCTCCAACGGGGAGCGTGGTGCCCTGGTGGTCGAGCTCGCCGACGTCCGCGCCGAGGTGCGCGCCGCCAAGATCAGCGAGTTGGCCACCGAGTTCGACTCGGTGCACAACATCCATCGCGCGGTCGAGGTCGGCTCGGTCGACGAGGTGATCAGCGCCGCCCAACTGCGGCCGAAGATCATCGAGGCCATCGATGCCCGCCTGCACGGCTGACTGAGCGCATGCGCCGCCTCCTGCTGCCGGGCACTGACCTGACCGTGTCCGCCCTGTGCCTGGGCACGGCCTCGTTCGGCAGCCGGCTCAGCGAGGCGGAGTCCCGCAGGATGCTCGACCACTTCGTCGACCTGGGCGGCAACTTCATCGACACCGCGCTGAACTACGCCGACTGGCACCACCCGGAGCCGGCGATCAGCGAGAAGGTCATCGGGCGGTGGTTGCGGTCCCGGCCCGACGCCGACGAGATCGTCGTCGCGACCAAGGGCGCCTGCCCACGGCCGGACCGGTTCTTCCGCGTGACCCCGGAGTGCATCCGCGCCGACGTGACCGCCAGCCTGGCGCACCTGCAGGTCGAGACCATCCCGCTGTACTGGCTGCATCGCGACGACCCGAGCATGCCTGTCGGCCCGATCATCGACGTGTTGAACGAGCTGGTGGCCGTCGGTCACATCCGACACTTCGCCTGCTCGAACTGGACCGCCGACCGCATCGAGCAGGCCCAGGCCCACGCCGAGACCCACGGCCTCCAAGGATTCGTGGCCGATCAGCTGATGTGGAGCCTGGCCGAACCCGGTCCACTCGCCGACAAGACCATCGTGGTCATGGACCCGGCACTGCACGCCCTCCACACCCGGACCGGACTGCCCGCCGTGGCGTTCTCCGCCCAGGCGAAGGGTCTGTTCTCGGGTCGCTACGACAGGGAACACCCACCACCGCAGGATTCGGCGGTGGCGCCGTACTGGACCGAGGCGAACCGTGCGCTCCTGGACCGGGTGCTGGCCGCGGCGACCCGACACGACGTTGCTCCGGCCGCTGTGGCGCTGGCCGCCCTGTCCCAGCAGCCGTTCCCGACCATTCCCGTCATCGGAGCGAGCACGCTCGACCAGCTCACCGAGAGCTGTGCCGGGGCGGATCTGGTCCTGACCGACTGGTGAGGCTCAGCCTCCGGAGATGCCGATCTCGGCGTCGGCCAGGTCGAGCCCACAGCCGTACGGTGAGTCGAGCCAGCCCTCGGGCACCACGACCTTGCCTCGGGGGCTGCCCTGACGCCCTCGCGGTGAGCCCAACTCCCCTTCCGGGTAAGGAACATCGGGGTCCAGCCGTCCGAGCAGCTCGTCCAGCTCGGCCAAGCTCGACACCATCGCCAGTCCACGACGGAGCTCGCCGCCCACCGGGAATCCCTTGAAGTACCACGCCATGTGCTTGCGGAGGTCCAGCATCGCGTGCCGCTCGTCGGACAGCCCGGCCAGCAGTTCGCCGTGGCGGCGTACGGTCCGGGCGACCTCGCCCAGGGTGGGCAGCATCCGGGTGTGACGCCCGGTGAAGGCATCGGCGAGGTCGCGGAACAGCCACGGCCGCCCCAGGCAACCCCGACCGATCACCACACCGTCGACATCGGTGTGCTCGACCATCGCGATCGCATCGCCGGCCTCCCAGATGTCGCCGTTGCCCAGCACCGGGATCGACACCGACTGCTTCAGCTCGGCGATCGCATCCCAGTCGGCGGTGCCTGAGTACGCCTGCCGCGCGGTCCGCCCGTGCAGGGCGATCGCGGCGATCCCGGCGTCCTCGGCGATCCGGCCCGCATCGAGGAAGGTCAGGTGCTCGTCGTCGATCCCCTTGCGGGTCTTGCAGGTCACCGGCACCCCGTACGGCTCGGCCGCCTTCACCGTGGCCCGCAGGATCGCCTCCAGCAGGTCACGCTTCCAGGGCAGGGCCGCTCCCCCGCCCTTGCGGGTCACCTTCGGGACCGGGCAGCCGAAGTTGAGGTCGACATGGCCCACACCGAACTCGTCGCACAGGATCCGAGTCGCCTCGGCGAGGGTGGCCGGGTCGACGCCGTACAGCTGGACCGAGCGTACGGTCTCGCCCGGATCGAACTGGAGCATCGCCAAGCTCTTCTCGTCACGCTCCACCAGACCGCGGGAGGTGATCATCTCGCAGACATACAGTCCGGCACCCTGCTCGCGGCAGAGCTGGCGGTAGGCGGCGTTGGTGACCCCGGCCATCGGAGCGAGCACCACCGGGACCTCGACCTCCACCGTGCCGAGGCGCAACGGGGGTCGCAGCGGCGTCAGCTCGCTGCTGGCAGGGTCGTCCAGAAGGGTGGTCACCGACCAAGTCTACGAAACCCGCGCCGAACTCAACCGTTCAGCCGCTGGAGCAGGTCGGTGACGACCGGTTCGGCGACCTCGCGCCGCGAGCTGCTCGACCACCGGGCCAGCTCCACCTGCGTGGCGACCGACAGCACCACCCACCACGGATCCTTGACCTCGAACTCCTGCGTCCTCGCCCCGGCCAGTGCCCGCAGCGCAGCCTCGACGGCGGCAACGAGCTCGTCGTCGTCGGCCTCACGATTCATGGTCTGGCACACCCAGGACGGGTGGCCCTGCCGGAAGTCGAGCTGGAGCCAGCGGGCGACCGGCGCCAGGGCCGCGGCCACCTCGCTGATCGGCAGGGCGGTGGCGGACTCCCCCGGCCGCAGCGACACCGACAGCTGTGGGTCGGAGGTCTTGCGCACCACGGGGCGGCTCCCGATCGGCTGCAGCAGTTGGGGTCCGGGCTCGGTCCAGGTCGAGGTGATCAGCTCGGAGCCGTCGACCTCCACGGCTCCGCGGTTGAGCTCCTGGTAGCTGTCGCTCACCCGGCTGGCGCTCTCCGCGGGGTCGAGGGTGAGGAGGATCCGCAGTCCCCGACCCTGGTCACTCTGGCGCAGCACGCCCGGGCTGTCGCCCAGGTGCAGGGTGTCCGGTGGCGTCTCGGCGGCGAGCAGGCTCGTCAACGCCCGGGCCGTCTCGGCCACCTCGAGCACCGGCCGGTCCGCTTCTCCGACTGCCGAGACCGACAGCCGCGCCGCTCGACCGAGGTCCCTGTCGATGCCCACGCTCACCTCGGCCACCCCGCTCACCTGCGCGGCCCGGGTCTCGAGGTCGTCGGCGTACGCCTGCTCCTCCTTGGTCGGGCCGAGGCAGCCGGTCAGACCGGTCACCAAGGGCACCGCTGCCACGAACGGCACGGCGAGGACGAGACGACGACGGATCCGGCTCATCGGAGGCCGGTCAGCGGGGTTCACTGGGATCGATCGGACCATCGGGCTCGGCTCCCGGTTGGCTCCCCTGCTGGTGCGGCGGCTGATACGGCTGGTACGGCGACGGCTGGTACGGCGGGGGTGGCGCCGATCGCTGGCGACGCATCAGCACCAGACCGGTCCCGCCGAAGACGGCCAGGAAGAGCACCGCCATCCCGCCCAACATGAAGACCACCCAGAGCACACCACTGGCCAGACCGGCTTGCTGGGGGTCATCCGGGTTGTACCGCACCTCGACGGTGCTGCCGATGGTGGGCTTGTTCCCGGTGCTCACGTTGGAGGTGAAGCTGTACTCGTTGCCGTCCACGGTGTAGCGCACCACCGGTGCCCAGGTGATGCTGGTCCGCCGGTGACCGTCATTGTCGCGACGGGTGTTCACCTTCTGGACCACATCGATCACCTCACCCTCGGTGACGGGCCAATCGGCCTTGCGGTACTCGCTCACACCGACGATGGTGGCCGCCACCGCGAGGCCGAAGAAGGTCACCAGGCCGACCAACAGGAAGATCCAACCGAGGCCGCGACGTGATCCGGGAGTTCTCGTGGTGCTGACCATGCCCGCATCGTACGTGCTGATCAGCGCAGCAGACGCCTCAGCGCGGGGGCCCGGAGTCCTCGACCGAGGAGTCCACGTCGGGACGATAGGGGTCGAAGGTCGGTATCGGCGGGCGTGACGGACGCACGAGTCGCGACGATGGCCAGGAGACGCCCTTGCGGATCAGGAACAGCCCTATGAGACCGAAGATCGCGACGAAGCCGGCCCCCATGCCTCCCAGCAGCCAGGGGACAAAACCCTTGCCGGCCGGATAGGTCCGGATGTCCTCGGGATTGGTGCCGTCGTAGTAGACGGTCAGGGTGTCGCCGACCCGGTACTGCCACTCCGACGGGCCCGGGCTGCGCTCGTACTCGACCCCGTCGACGGTGTAGCGCATCACGGCGACGTACTCGGTGACCTTGCGGGTCCGGCGGGTGTCAGGATCGGTCCGGTCCGCCGAGAGACGGGTGACCTTGACCACCTCGGCCTCGGTCGGCGGCCATCCGCCATCGGCCGGCCCCGGGTTGGCCAGCACCAGCACCAGGGGCAGGCCGAACCCGATCAGGCACAACAGGGCCACGCCCAGAGGGATCGCCCCGGGCCCCAGTCCCACGACCCAGGCACCGAACCGCGACCGCGGAGCGGCCGTCGGTCCGGACGCGTCGGGGACGTGGGTCATGGGCGGCTCAGCAGCCGACCAGGCGGGTGGCGAGATAGCCCTCGACCTGGTCCAGGGCCACCCGCTCCTGGCTCATCGAGTCACGGTCGCGGATGGTCACGGCCTGGTCCTCGAGGGTGTCGAAGTCGACGGTGATGCAGTACGGCGTACCGATCTCGTCCTGTCGGCGGTACCGCCGACCGATCGCCTGCGCGTCGTCGAACTCGATGTTCCAGTGCTGGCGCAGCGACGCCGCCAGGTCACGCGCCTTCGGCGACAGGTCCTCGTTGCGCGACAACGGCAGCACCGCGGCCTTGACCGGGGCCAGACGGGGATCGAGCTTCAGCACGGTCCGCTTGTCGACCCCACCCTTGGTGTTGGGGGCCTCGTCCTCGGTGTAGGCGTCGACCAGGAAGGTCATCAGCGAACGGGACAGTCCGGCGGCCGGCTCGATCACGTACGGCACGTACCGCTCACCGCTGGCCTGGTCGAAGTAGGACAGGTCGGTCCCGGAGTGCTGCGAGTGCTGGGTCAGGTCGAAGTCGGTCCGGTTGGCGATGCCCTCCAGCTCACCCCACTCGCTGCCGGCGAAGTGGAAGCGGTACTCGATGTCGACGGTGCGCTTCGAGTAGTGCGACAGCTTCTCCTTCGGGTGCTCGTAGTGGCGCAGGTTGTCGGGGTCGATGCCGAGCTTGACGTACCAGTCGGTGCGCGCGTCGATCCAGTACTGGTGCCACTGCTCGTCCTCGCCCGGCTTGACGAAGAACTCCATCTCCATCTGCTCGAACTCACGGGTACGGAAGATGAAGTTGCCGGGGGTGATCTCGTTGCGGAAGCTCTTGCCCGTCTGGGCGATGCCGAACGGCGGCTTGCGGCGCGAGGTCTGCACCACGTTGGCGAAGTTGGTGAAGATGCCCTGCGCGGTCTCCGGTCGCAGGTAGTGCAACCCGGACTCGTCCTCGATCACACCAAGGTAGGTCTTGAGCATCATGTTGAACTCGCGCGGCGCGGTCCACTGTCCCTTGGTGCCGCAGTGCGGGCAGTTGATGTCGGCCATCGGGATCGAGTCGGGGTCGTCGATCCCCTTCTTGGCGGCCAACGCCTCCTGCAGGTGGTCGGCCCGGTGCCGCTTGTGGCAGGACAGGCACTCGACCAGCGGGTCGGAGAAGGTGCCGACGTGACCCGAGGCCACCCAGGTCTGGGTGGGCAGGATGATCGACGAGTCCAGCCCGACGACGTCCTCGCGGGCGGTGACCATCGACTTCCACCACTGGCGCTTGATGTTCTCCTTGAGCTCCACACCGAGCGGCCC
>DVLP01000222.1 GCA_018715445.1 Candidatus Avipropionibacterium avicola
CCTCGACGGGCTCGGGGGTCGTGGTCCGATGGCTCGGGGGTCGTAGGGGCGGTTGGGCGAGGGAGCACAATGGAGCCATGTTCTGGACCCCACGACCCACCACCATGACCACGGCCGAGAAGGCGTTGCCCGGGCGGGACACGCCGGTGCTGACCCAGCCGACGTACCACGAGATCTTCGGGATCCGGTTGGACGAGCCGCCCGCCGGCACAGAGGTCGCCCACTTCGGGCTCGGGTGCTTCTGGGGTGTGGAGAAGCTGTTCTGGAACACCCCCGGGGTGAAGTTGACCGCGTCCGGCTACCAGGGCGGGTACACGCCGAACCCCACGTACGAGGAGGTCTGCTCCGGCCACACCGGCCACGCCGAGGTGGTACGGGTCCACTTCGACCCGACCGAGATCTCGTACGAGGCCCTGTTGACCTTGTTCTGGGAGAACCATGACCCGACCCAGGGGATGCGGCAGGGCAACGACATCGGCACCCAGTACCGCTCGATGATCCTCACCGCGACCCCGGAGCAGGCGGTGGCCGCCGAGGCCTCCCGCGATCGTGCGGCCCAGTCCTTCGCCGAGGCCGGCTACGACCAGCTCACCACCGAGATCGTGGAGGCCGGGCCGTTCTGGTTCGCCGAGGAGCTGCACCAGCAGTACCTCGAGAAGGTGCCCAACGGCTACTGCCCGATCCACTCCACCGGGGTGAAGTGCGGCTGAGCCCGCCCCTCACCGGACGACGAGTACGACGCGAGCTGGTACGACGAAAGGGCTGCCTCCCGATCGGGAGGCAGCCCAACGTGTGTGTCTCGGAGGCGGTCAGCGACGGAAGTAGGACAGGATCCGCAGCAGCTCGACGTACATCCAGACGAGGGTGACCATCAGGCCGAACGCGGCCCGCCAGGACTCCTTGGCCGGTGCCCCCATCCGGATCCCGTCATCGATGTACTGGAAGTCCAGGAACAGGTTCAGCACGCACAGCACCACGGCGATGCCCGAGACCAGGATCGGCAGCAGACCGACCGGCCCGGTGATCCCGGCCCGCAGACCGAGGTTGATGCCGAGGAAGGACAGACCGAAGTTGGCCAGCATCGCGATCGCGAAGGCGATGGTGGCCACGACGGTCACCTTGGCGACCAGTCCCCGGATCCGTACCCCGACGAACTTGTAGGCGGCCAGCGTGACGGCGAAGGCGATCATCGAGGCGAAGACGGCCGAGACCACGAGCCCGGGATAGAAGGACTCGAAAACCGACGACAACAGTCCGACGAAGACACCCTCGACCACCGCATAGACCCCCACCAGAGCAGGGTTCATCTTGCGGCGCAGGGCCACCACGAAGGAGATCACGACACCGCCCAGGGCGGCCGCGATCAACACCGGGTAGGTCAAGGCGTCAGGGACGAGGAACCAAGCCAGCGCCGCGGACAGCACGACGACACCGATCAACACGGCGGTCTTGGTGATGACGTCGTCCAACGTCATCCGACCCGGACCGGGCTGCTGGTCGACCGTGGCCCCGGGGACGGCCTCGCCGTAGGCGGCGGTCTGGCCGTAGTCGTAGGACTGGTACGACTGGTTCTGCGGTCCGTTGTATGCCTGGCGCTCCGGCGCACCGGGAGTGAAGGCGTCCTTCCGGGAGAGCACCGGGTTGGAGCTGCGCAACATCAAAGTCCTCCTGAAGTCTTGGCCCTGCCCAGCCTACTGGCCCAGCGCAACGCAGCCCGTTCCGGGAGCCGAATCTCGGTGGCCACTAAGGGTGATCCCCTACTGAAGGAGACACCGTGGCTCCGTACTGTCGAGGGGTGGATGACGCCGCGAACCTCAACGCGATCGCCGAGTGGGCGATCTGGCTCATGGAACGCCTCGGCGGTCCCGGGGCCGGACTCGCCATCGCCCTGGAGAACCTCTTCCCTCCCCTGCCGAGCGAGATCATCCTGCCGCTGGCCGGATTCACCGCCAGCCGGGGCACCTTCTCCCTGGTCGAGGTGCTGCTGTGGACCACCCTCGGCTCGGTCGTCGGAGCGATGGCCCTGTACGGACTGGGCGCCCTGCTGGGCCGTGACCGCTTGATCCGGATCGTGGATCGCCTGCCGTTGGTGAAGCTGAGTGATGTCGAGCGGGCGGAGGCCTGGTTCGACCGGCACGGCTCGAAGGCGGTGTTCTTCGGACGCATGATCCCCATCTTTCGCAGTCTGATCTCGATCCCGGCGGGGATCGAACGGATGCCACTGCTGCGCTTCGGGCTCCTCACCGCGGTCGGCAGCGGCATCTGGAACACGCTGTTCGTCGGGGCCGGCTACCTGCTCGGGGAGAACTGGGGCGTTGTCGAACGCTACGCCGGCATCTTCTCCAAGGCCGTGTTGGCCGTCGTCGCGGCGGCCGTGATCGCCTTCGTCGTCGTCCGGGCCCGCCAGTGGTGGACCCAACGCCGTACCAGTGAGGCGAGGGTCGATGCTGAGCACTGAGCACCTGCCGCTGGAGAATGCCCGGGCCCGGCTGCGCCCGATGCGCCTCGACGACGCCGCCGACTACGCCGAGGGGACCGAGGACGAGCTGGTACGGACCTTCGCCCACCTGCCCGAGCCGCACTACACGACGGCGTCGGTCACCGCGATGATCGAGGGCGCGGTCCGCGACGGACTGGACCGCGGCGACCTGGCCGTGCTGACCATCGCCGATCCGCGGGACGACCGGTTTGCCGGCAGCCTGGTGCTGTTCGACGTGACCTCGGGCTCGGAAGGTGCTATGGCTGAGATCGGGTTCTGGCTGCACCCCCGCGCACGCGGAGCCGGCCGGGCGGTGGCCGCGGTGGACCTCGCCGCCAGGTTTGCCCGGCGCTGTGGCCTCACCCGCTTGACGGCACGGACCGTGACCGACAACGCCGCCTCCCGGCACACGCTGCTGCGGGCCGGCTT
>DVLP01000223.1 GCA_018715445.1 Candidatus Avipropionibacterium avicola
TCTACCGGGACCGCTGGAGCCATGACAAGGTCGTCCGCTCCACCCATGGGGTGAACTGCACGGGTTCCTGCTCCTGGAAGGTCTACGTCAAGGACGGTCTGATCACCTGGGAGGCCCAGCAGACCGACTACCCGACCACCGGGCCCGACCGCCCGGAGTACGAGCCCCGTGGGTGTCCCCGCGGGGCAGCCTTCTCCTGGTACACCTACTCCCCGACCCGGGTGCGCTACCCGTACGGACGCGGTGTGCTGATCGAGATGTACCGCGAGGCCAAACGACGCCTCGGTGATCCGGTGGAGGCCTTCCGCGAGGTCGCGAACGACCCGCAGAAGCGGCGCCGCTACCAGCAGGCGCGGGGCAAGGGTGGTCTGGTGCGGATCAGCTGGGCCGAGGCCCTGGAGATCACCGCCGCCTCGTACGTCAACACCATCAAGCACTACGGACCCGATCGGCTGGTGTCCTTCTCGCCGATCCCGGCGATGAGCATGGTCAGCCACGCCATCGGCACTCGTTTCACCCACCTGCTGGGTGGGGCGATGACCAGCTTCTACGACTGGTACGCCGACCTCCCGGTCGCCAGCCCCCAGGTCTTCGGCGACCAGACCGACGTCCCCGAGTCCGGGGACTGGTGGGACGCCACCTACCTGATGATGTGGGGATCCAACGTCCCGGTCACCCGCACCCCCGATGCCCACTGGATGGCCGAGGTTCGCTACCGCGGGACCAAGGTCGTCACGGTCTCACCCGACTACGCCGACAACGTCAAGTTCGCCGACGAATGGCTCCCTGCCCAGGCCGGCACCGACGCGGCCCTGGCGATGGCCATGGGCCACGTCATCCTGAAGGAGAACTTCGTCGATCGGCAGGTCGACTACTTCGACTCCTATGTCAAGCAGTACACCGATCTGGGCATGTTGGTGAGCCTGGTGGACCACCCCGACGGTCACGGCTTGACCGCCGGCAAGTTCATCACGGCCGCAGACCTGCCCGAGCATGCCGAGTTGTCCGATGCCGCGTTCAAGACGGTGATGTGGGACCGGGCCAGCGGCGGCACCGCCGTACCGAAGGGTTCGATGGGGTTCCGCTACGCCGACGACGGTGCAGGGGAGTGGAACCTCGACCTCGGCGACATCGAGCCGACCCTGACCTTCTACGGCATGGATGATGCCGAAGGGGTGGAGATCTGCCTGCCCTGCTTCGAGGATCCACGGGGTCAGGGCTCGATCGTGCGGCGTGGGGTGCCGGCGCGCCGGGTGGGTGGACACCTGGTCACCACCGTGATGGACCTGATGCTGGCCCAGTACGGCGTCGGCCGCGACGGCCTGCCCGGCCAGTGGGCCGAGGGCTACGACGACGCGACCTCGCCGTACACCCCGGCCTGGCAGTCGGAGATCACCTCGGTCCCGGCCGAGGCCTGTGTACGGATCGCTCGGGAGTTCGCGCAGAACTCGGCGGACTCGCAGGGGCGCACGATGATCATCATCGGCGCCGGCATCTGCCACTGGTACCACGCCGATGTCACCTATCGCGCGATCATCGCCTTGTTGATGATGACCGGCTGCATCGGGCGCAACGGCGGTGGCTGGGCCCACTACGTCGGCCAGGAGAAGTGCCGCCCGATGACCGGATGGTTCAACCTGGCCAATGCGACGGACTGGCAGCGCCCACCGCGGACCATGATCGGCACGGCCTACTGGTACATGCACACCGACCAGTGGCGGACCGACGGGTTCTCTGCCGACATGGTGAAGTCGCCGCTGTCGACCGGCAGCCTCGACGGCCGCCACACCGCCGACGCCCTCGCGCTGTCGCAACGGCTGGGCTGGATGCCGTTCTATCCGCAGTTCGATGTGAACCCCCTCGACCTGGCCGACGAGGCGAAGGCCGCGGTCGAGCGGGGTGAGGCCGAGTCGGTGCAGCAGTACGTGGCCTCGCGGCTGGAGTCCGGCGAGCTGTCCTCGGCCATCGAGGACATCGACGCACCGCAGAACTGGCCCCGCACGATGATCCTGTGGCGCTCCAACCTGTTCGGTTCCTCGGCCAAGGGCGCCGAGTACTTCCAGCGTCACCTGCTGGGCACCCATCACAACCTGCAACCCAATGACCACGGCTCCACCCAGCGCCCGACCGAGGTCGCGTGGCACGAGGAGGCGCCGGAGGGCAAGCTCGACCTGCTGGTCACCGCCGACTTCCGGATGACCAGTTCGACGCTGCTGTCCGACATCGTGCTGCCGGCCGCCACCTGGTACGAGAAGCACGACCTGTCCTCGACCGACATGCACCCCTACGTGCACGCCTTCACCCCGGCCATCGATCCGCCGTGGGAGGCCAGGACCGACTTCGAGGCGTTCACCGAGCTGGCCCACACCTTCTCGGCGATGGCCAAGGGCCGCCTCGACACCCGGACCGACATCGTCGCCACCGCGCTGCAGCACGACACCCCCGGCCAGGTCGCCCAACCGGGTGGCCGGGTGCCGGACTGGAAGGGCACCGACCTGCCGGCCGTACCGGGCAGCAACCTGCCCGCCCTGACCCTGGTCGAGCGGGACTACACCGCGGTGGCCGACAAGCTCGCCACGGTCGGACCGCTCGCCGAGAAGCTCGGGTTCACCGTCAAGAACGTGCACTACGACGTGACCGAGCAGATCCACCAGCTGTCACGGATGCACGGGGTGTTCCCGTCCGGGCCTGCCGAGGGGCGCCCGGCCATCAACACCGACAAGCGCCTGGCCGAGGCGATCCTGATGTTCTCCGGCACCACCAACGGTGAGCTGGCCACCGGAGGGTTCCGTGACCTGGAACGCAAGACCGGACGGCGCCTGGCCGACCTGGCCGAGGGATCGCAGGAGAAGCGCATCACCTTCGCCCAGACCCAGTCCGAGCCGCAGCCGGTGATCACCTCGCCGGAGTGGTCCGGCTCGGAGACCGGCGGTCGCCGCTACGCCGCCTTCACCATCAACACCGAGCGACTCAAGCCGTGGCACACGCTGAGCGGGCGCATGCACTTCTTCCTCGACCACGACTGGATGACCGACGCCGGCGAGAACCTGCCGATCTACCGGCCGCCGCTGGACATGTCACGGGCCTACGGTGAACCCGAGTTGGGGCCCAACGGTGAGAAGACCATCACGGTGCGCTACCTGACGGTGCACAACAAGTGGTCGATCCACTCGGAGTACCAGGACAACCTGTTCATGTTGAGCCTGGGCCGTGGTGGACCGCAGGCCTGGCTCAGCGTGGCCGACGCGGCCTCCATCGGCGTGAGCGACAACGAATGGATCGAGCTCACCAACGCCAACGGCGTCTTCGTGGCCCGCGCCGTGGTGACCTCCAAGCTGCCCGACGGGATCTGCTACGTCCAGCACGCCCAGGAACGCACCATCGACGTCCCGAAGTCGGAGGCCACTGGACGCCGCGGCGGCATCCACAACTCGGTGACCCGGATCCTGCTCAAACCGACCCATCTGATCGGTGGCTACGCCCAACAGGCGTACGCCTTCAACTACATCGGCCCGACCGGGGTGCAACGCGACATCGTCTCCACGGTCCGCCGTCGTTCCCAGGAGGTGACGTACTGATGGCATCCACGACCAGGACCCGCCGGCGCGTGATGGCCCAGGTCGCGATGGTGATGAACCTGGACAAGTGCATCGGCTGCCACACCTGCTCGGTGACCTGCAAGCAGGCCTGGACCAACCGGGCCGGCGTCGAGTACGTGTGGTTCAACAATGTCGAGACCCGCCCGGGCCAGGGCTATCCGCGGACCTACGAGGACCAGGAGCGCTGGCAGGGTGGCTGGGTCCGTACCCGGTCGGGCCGGTTGAAGCTGCGCTCGGGTGGACGTTTCTCCAAGCTGCTCAGCATCTTTGCCTCACCGGTGCAGCCCGGGATGGACGACTACTACGAGCCGTGGACCTACGACTACGAGAACCTGGTCCAGTCCCCGCTGGGTGACGACTTCCCGGTGGCCCGGCCGCAGTCCTTGGTGACCGGCGACCCGATGGCGATCTCGGCCTCGGCGAACTGGGACGACGCCCTCGGCGGGGTGTCGCAGACCGAGCAGCACGATCCGATCCTGCGCAAGCTGCGGGAGGAGGCGAACCAGAAGATCTCCTTGGAGTACGAGAAGACCTTCATGTACTTCGTCCCACGGATCTGCGAGCACTGCCTGAACCCGTCCTGCATGGCGGCCTGCCCGTCCGGGGCGATCTACAAGCGGGTCGAGGACGGGATCGTCCTGGTCGACCAGGACCGGTGCCGTGGCTGGCGCCAGTGCGTCACCGGCTGCCCGTACAAGAAGATCTACTTCAACCACCGCTCCGGCAAGGCCGAGAAGTGCCATTTCTGCTATCCACGCCTGGAAGTCGGCCTGCCCACCGTCTGCTCGGAGACCTGCGTCGGGCGGCTGCGCTACATCGGGATCATCCTGTACGACCCCGACAAGGTCACCGAGGCCGCGCTGGCCGACGACCAGGACCTCTACGAGGCACAGCTGGACGTCATGCTGGACCCGGCCGACCCCGAGGTGATCGCCGATGCCCGGGCGAACGGGATCCCCGACGACTGGCTGGACGCTGCCGCCAAGTCTCCGGTGCACGCGCTGATCAAGCACTTCCGGGTCGCGCTGCCGCTGCACCCGGAGTACCGCACCATGCCGATGGTCTGGTACGTGCCGCCGCTGTCGCCGGTGGTGGACCTGCTGCGGGAGCAGGGACATGACGCCGAGGCCGGTGGCAACCTGTTCGGTGCGATCGACAGCCTGCGCATCCCGCTGGAGTACCTGGCCGAGATGTTCACCGCCGGCGACACCGAGGTGATCCGTCTGGTGCTGCAGAAGCTGGCGGCGATGCGGTCGTACATGCGCGACGTCACCCTGGGGCGCCCACGCGACCCCGACCTGCCGGCTGCGGTGGGGATGACCGGGCCGGCCCTGGAGCAGATGTACCGGCTGCTGGCCATCGCCAAGTACGACGAGCGCTACGTCATCCCCAAGGCCCACCTGGAGGACGCCCACAACCTCGAGGAGATGGGGTGCTCGGTCTCCGACGACGCCGACGCGTTCGGCGAGGGTCCCTTCGGTGAGGGCTCGGGACGGGCAGTGCCGGTGACGATCGAGAGCTACGCGGAGGCGAAGGCTCGCCGTGAGGAGGCCCAGCAGTCATGAAGTTCCCTGCTCCGCCGCCGCAGCGCAGTCGGGTCATCTATGCCGCGGCCGGGCTGCTGCTCAGCTATCCCGACGAGCACGTGCTGTCGCATCTCGACCTGGTCGAGGCCGGGTTGAGCGAGGTCGAGGGGCTCGCAGGTTTCGAGCCCACCCTGGACCATCTGCGGTCGAAGCCGATGATGGAGCTGCAGTCCTGGCACGTCCAGGAGTTCGACCTGTCGCGTCGCCACGCCCTGCACCTGACCTACTGGACGGCGGGGGACACCCGACGCCGTGGCGAGGTGCTCGCGGCAATCAAGCAGACCTACCGGGACTCCGGGTTGCTGGTGGACCTGGCCGGGGAACTGCCGGACCACCTCCCGATGGTGCTGGAGTTCGCCAGTTCGGGGGCACCCTCGCTGGGCGTGGCCCTGCTGACCACCTATCGGGCCTCCCTCGAGTTGCTGCGGATGGGTCTGGAACGTGACTCCCTGCCCCACGCGGGTGTGGTGCAGGCGATCTGCGCGACCCTGCCCGGCACCACCCCGCAGACCCGCGAGGAGGTCCAGCGGTTGGCATGGCAGACCCCGACCGAGATGGTCGGTCTGGATCCGTTCATCGCGACCGGTTATTCCGCCGATCCCGGTCTGACCCACCAAGGAAGGCGTTGAGATGGCTCTGGTGCTGTGGGGCGTCCTGCCGTACGTCGTCGCCCTGGTCCTGGTCGGTGGGTTGGTGTGGCGTTATCGCTACGACCAGTTCGGCTGGACCACCCGCTCGAGCCAGTTGTACGAGTCGCGGCTGCTCAAGATCGCCTCGCCGCTGTTCCACTTCGCCCTGCTCGCGGTGTTGATGGGCCACGTCGTCGGGCTGCTGATCCCGAAGGTGTTCACCGACTGGATCGGGCTCGACCAGCACATGTACCACCTCGGTGCCTTCTACGGTGGTGGGCTGGCCGGCGTTGCCCTGGTGGTCGGTCTGGCGATGCTGATCTACCGACGCCGCACCCAGTCGGCAGTCTTCCGGGCGACCACCGCCAACGACAAGTTCATGTTCCTGGTCCTGGCGGCCGCGATCACCGCCGGACTGGTTGCCACCTTCACCGGTGACGTGACCCCGGCCGGCGAGCCGCACAACTATCGCGAGACCGTCTCGATCTGGTTCCGCTCGCTGCTGGTCTTCCAGCCGGACGTGGACTCGATGGTGGCCGCGACCTGGCAGTTCAAGGTGCACGTGCTCTTCGGCTTCTTCCTGTTCGCGATCACCCCGTTCACCCGGCTCGTGCACGCCTTCACCGCGCCGGTGCACTACCTGTTCCGGCCCTATGTCGTCTACCGCTCCCGTGACACCCGACCGGTCCGCTCCGGTACGGCCCGGGGGCGGGGGTGGGACCCGGTCGGCACCCGCGACCGCGACCGTCGTTGAGTCACGTCTGAGATCAGGAGGTAGCCATGACTGCGAAACCGACGACGCAGGGGGACTGGCTGACCAGGTGGGATCCCGAGGACCCCACCAAGTGGAGCTCCACCCTGGCCTGGCACACGCTGGTGGTCACGACCTTCAGCCTGACCATGTGCTTCGTGGCCTGGTTCCTGCCGAGCGCGATCGTGCCGAAGCTCAACAGCCTCGGCTACTCGTTCAGCTCGACCCAGCTCTACTGGCTGGCCTCGTTGCCGGGACTGTCGGGCGGGTTGTTGCGGATCGTGTGGATGGTGCTGCCCCCGATGATCGGCACCCGCAAGATGATCGCCGCGACCAGTGCGCTGCTGTTGCTGCCGGTCATCGGCTGGGGCTTCCACGTGATGCACCCGGGCACCCCGTACTGGATCCTGGTGGTGTTGGCGATCCTGTCCGGCATCGGCGGCGGCGCCTTCTCCGGGTTCATGCCGTCGACGTCGTACTTCTTCCCAAAGGCCAAGCAGGGCACGGCTCTGGGCCTGCAGGCCGGGATCGGCAACTTCGGCGTCTCCCTGGTCCAGCTCCTGACACCGTGGCTGATCGGCTTCGCGATGTTTGCCTTCCTCGGCGGCTCACAGACCATGCAGATGGCGGGGGAGCAGGCCCACGAGGTCTGGTACCAGAACGCGGCCTGGGTCTACGTCCCGTTCATCGTCATCGTCGCGGTCTGGGCTTGGATCGTGCTGCGCTCGGTCCCGATCAAGGCCAACATCCGCCAACAGTTCGACATCTTCTCCAACCCCGACACCTGGTGGATGACCATCCTCTACATCATGACCTTCGGCACCTTCTCCGGATTGTCAGCCCAGTTCGGGTTGCTGATGGCCAATCTGTACGGGTTGGGCAATCCGGCGATCGTGGCCGGCAGCGGTGGTGAGGCACAGATGCTGATCGACGGCTATGCCGTGCCCGACGTCTTCGACTACATCTTCCTGGGGCCGTTGGTCGGTGCTGGTGCCCGGGTGCTGTTCTCCCCGCTGACCGACCGCACCGGTGGGGCGATCTGGACCCTGGTCTCGGGGATCGGGATCCTGGCCTCGATCGTGATCACCATCCCGGCGCTCACCCCTGACACCTCGAGCGCACAGGCACTGGAGGGCGGGTTCACCCTTTTCTTGTGGGGGATGCTGGCGATCTTCTTCTTCACCGGGATCGGCAATGCCTCCACCTTCAAGCAGATGCCGATGATCTTCGATCGACGCCAGGCCGGAGGTGTGATCGGATGGACCTCGGCGATCGCCGCGTTCGGACCGTTCCTGTTCGGGATCGGCCTCACCCTGATGAGCCCGACGACCTTCTACGTGATCGGCGCGATCTGGGCCGTGGGCTGCATCGCCATCACCTGGTGGCGGTACGCGCGACCGGGAGCACCGAGGAAGAGCTAGGGGACGCAGTGGCTGATCGGACCAGCACGCCCGGGAGTGACGGCGGAGTCGTCGATGCCGCGGTGACCGAGACCGACATCGACACCGTGGCGCTGACCACTGCCGTGGAGGATGCCCGGGCCGGCGCAGTGGTGACCTTCTGCGGTGTGGTGCGCAACCACGACCATGGCCGATCGGTGACCGGGATCGACTACGTCGCCCACCCGAGCGCGCAACCGGTGCTGGAGCGGATCGCCACTGAGTTCGTGGCCCGCGACGGGATCCACGCGCTGGCCGTACGGCACCGGGTCGGCCACCTGGGGATCGGCGGCATCGCCCTGTTCGCCGCGATCGCCAGCTCGCACCGCCAGGAAGGCTTCGCCTGTGCCGCCGACCTGGTCGACCGGATCAAGGCCGAGCTGCCCATCTGGAAGAAGCAGTTCTTCACCGACGGCAGCCACGAATGGTCCCAATGCCCCTGATGGATCCAGTGCCCGTGACGGGCCCCATGTCACCGATGGAGAGGTGCCCATGATCGAGGTCGAGGAACACCTCGCGGCTGTGGTGGCCCTGGCCACCCCCGTCCCCGCCGAGGAGATCCCGATCAGCGCAGCCGGTGGCCGGGTGCTCGCCGAGGACCTGGTGGCCCGGTTGGCGGTCCCACCGTTCGACAACTCCGCGATGGACGGCTTCGCCGTCCGCGCGGCCGACCTCAGCCTGATGTCCCCCGAGCCTGTCGAGGGGATCGAGCTCGAGGTCGTCGGCGACATCCCTGCCGGGGCAGCGGAACTGCCGCCGGTCGGACCGGGCCAGGCCGTACGGATCATGACCGGGGCCCCGTTGCCTGCCGGTGCCGATGCGGTGGTCCCGGTGGAGGCGACCGACCAACCGCTGGGGGACGTGCCCCTGCCGGCCACGGTCAGGGTCATCGAACCGGTGAGCGCTGGCCGCCACATCCGCCGGGCGGGTGAGGACGTCGCTCCGGGCGATCCGGTGCTGTCGGCCGGGCAGGTCATGACTCCCGCCGCGGTGTCGGCGGCGATCTCGGTCGGGCACGGCTCGGTCCTGGTACGGCGTCGCCCACGGGTCGCGGTGCTGTCGACCGGCACCGAACTCGTCGCACCCGGGACGAGCCCGGGCATCGGCCAGATCCCCGACTCGAACTCGGCGTTGCTGGCCGGCCTGGCCGAGCGGTTCGGTGCCGAGGTGGTGCTCGCCCGTGCGGTCAGCGACGAGCCGGACGAGTTCCGCCGAGCGCTGGTCGAGGCCGGCGGCGCCGATGCGGTGGTGACCTCGGGCGGGGTCTCGGTGGGGGCCTTCGAGGTCGTCCGTCAGGTGACCGAGGGGCAGGTCGACTTCGTCACAGTGGCCATGCAGCCGGGCAAGCCCCAGGGGCGAGGGATGGTCCGGGTCGGTGACGGTCGACAGGTCCCGATGCTTGCCCTGCCGGGCAATCCGGTCAGCGTCTTCGTCTCGGCCTGGGTGTTCCTGCGTCCGTTGGTGGCCCGGCTCGCCGGGACCGATGCGCCGTGGCGTTCGCTGCGGGTGGCGGTCGCCCAGGGGTGGCGCACCCCGCCCGGGCGACGCCAGTACGCCCCGGTGGTGTTCGAGTCCGGTGCGGTCCGCTCGACCCATCGGCTCGGGTCGGGTTCACACCTGGTGGCGTCCCTGCCGGCGGCCCAGGGGCTGGCTGTCGTGCCCGCCGAGGTCGACGAGGTCGCCGCCGGTGACGAGCTCGAGGTGTTCCTGATTGACTGAGGGCATGAGGTTCACCCATCTCGACGCGTCCGGCCAGGCCCGGATGGTCGATGTCACCGCCAAGGTGCCGTCCACCCGTACGGCCGGTGCCGAGGCCTTCGTCTCCTGCTCGTCCGAGGTGGTGGCGGCGCTGCGCGACGGGACCGTCCCCAAGGGCGATGTCCTTGCCGTGGCACGGATCTCGGGGATCTCGGCGGCAAAGAAGGTGCCCGAGCTGTTGCCGCTGGCCCACGTCATCGGAGTGCACGCCGTCACGCTCGACCTGGAGATCGTCGACGACGGCGTGGCCATCACCGCCGAGGTCGGTGCCCATGACCGGACCGGGGTGGAGATGGAGGCGCTGACCGCGGTCACCGTCGCCGCACTCTCGGTGGTCGACATGGTCAAGGGGGTCGACCGCTCGGCCGAGATCGTCCACGCCCGGATCACCCACAAGTCCGGCGGTCGCAGCGGCTCCTGGACCCGCTGACCCGCCCCCCGAGCCCGTCGTGGGGC
>DVLP01000224.1 GCA_018715445.1 Candidatus Avipropionibacterium avicola
AGGTGATCACCGAGGTCACGGTGTCGAGCGAGTCGACCTCGTCGTCGTAGACGCTCAGCAGGGAGTCGGCCGGATACTGCTCGACGTAGGGCAGGTCGAGCACCCCACGGCGCGGTTGACCGGCCTCCGGCTCGGTGATCGCACCGCGACGCAGCATCTCCTGCCAGTAGGGGTCGGCGTCCAGGAGTTCCTGGCCGGACAGTGGCTGACCCTCGGCGTCGCTGGGACGGTGGGGGCTGTCCGGGCCGTAGAAGAAGCGGCCACCCGAGGCCGCCACCCGGACCGGCTCGTCGTCGATCAACCAGCCGATCAGGTCGAGGTGGTGGGTCGACTTGTGCAGGGTGAGGCCACCGGAGGCCGCCTTGGTCCGGTTCCACCGCACGAAGTAGCTCGAGCCGTGGGAGGTGTCGACGTGGTACTCCAGGAGCACCTGGACGACCCGGCCGATCCGGCCCGAGCGGATCAGCTCCTTGACCTGGACATGGCGTGGTGGGTAGCGGAAGTTGTGGGTCACCAGCACCCGGCCCCGACTGGCGCGTTCGAGCCGCAGCACCTCGGCGGCCTCGGCGGTCGTGGTCACCATCGGCTTCTCGGTGAGCACCTCCAGGTCGTGGGCCAACCCGTCGCGAATGTGGCCGAGGTGGGTGTGGTCGGGGGAGGCCACGATCAGGGCGTCGACCTGCTCGCCCGCCACCTGCTCGCCCGCCACCAGGTCGGCCACGGTGTCGTAGCGCCGCAGGGTGGGCAGCTCGTGCTCGGCCAGCCAGGCGTTGAAGGCATCGAAGCGGGCGACGTCGGGCTCGACGGCGGCGACCAGCATGGCGACATCGGTGTGGCCCTGCCCGGTGGGTGAGCCGTCCCGGTCCACGCCGAGCAGGGGGAGGGCGAAGCTGGCGACGCCGCGGTTCGAGAGCCCGCACAGGGCATAACGCTTGGACACGTGTCCTCCATGGAACTGGGTGCGTGTGGCCCCCTCACCGTACCGCAAACAGATTGCAGATTGCAGCAACGGTTGACACGGGTTGGGGTGACGGCAAGGATCCTGTCATGCAGGGATTTGGCCCCAACCTCGACGGCTATGCCGATCCGCAGATCGACCTCGAGCGCTACGTGCAGCGTCGCACCCAGGAATGGATCGCACACTGGCAGGCCCGCGACAGTGACGATCCGGCGACCATCGCCGCCCACGGGGAGCGGGTGCGCCGGGCCGTGCTCGACGGGGTCGGCGGCCTGCCGCAACGCCCGGCGGAACCACCCGAGCTCACCGTGGTCGCCACCACCGAGCTTGGCCCGGGGCGACCGACGATCGACCGCGTCACCTTCGAGTCACTGCCCGGTGTGGTGGTCACCGCCACCCTGTATCGCCCGGTCGGGGTGGACGCCGACCATCCGGGACCGGCAGTGCTGTTCGCCCACGGGCACTCCTTCGAGGCCAAGGGGGCACCGCACTACCAGAGCGCCTGCCAGATGTTGGCCGACGCCGGGTTGACCGTCCTGGCGGTGGATCCCTGCGGTCAGGGGGAGCGCGTGCTGGTCCCCGATCCGGTCGAGGAGGACACGTGGACCTGGGGGGTGGGGGAACACCTGCGTACCGGGATGTCGGCCTGGTGGGCCGGACACTCCCTGATGCGCTGGATGGTCACCGACCTGATGGCCGGGGTGGACGTGCTGTGTGCCCTGCCCCAGGTCGATCCCGCACGGATCGGCATGACCGGCGCGAGCGGCGGCGGCACCCAGACCACCATCATGATGGCGCTCGAACCGCGCCTTGCGGCGGCCGCGCCGGCGACCTACGTCACGAGCCGGGCCGCTTACCAACGGACCGGCCAGATCCAGGACGGGGAGCAGCACCTGCTGTCCGGTACGGCCCGGGGCGTCGACCACGCCGACCTGCTGATCGCCTTCGCCCCGAAGCCGGTCCGGGTGCTGGCAGCGGCCTGGGACTTCTTCGTACCGGAGGGGACACAGCAGGCCATGGAGCGCGCCGAGCGGGCCTATGCGGGCCTGGGTGCGCTCGACGCGGTGTCGATGGTCGTCGACGACACCATCCATGCCTACTCGCCCGGCCTGCAGCGCGCCGCCACCGAGTTCTTCTGCGACACCTTCGACCTGCCGGCGCCGACCCGGTTCGAGACCGCGCCACTGCCGAACGATGAGCTGGCGGCCACGACCTCGGGGCAGGTGATCGGCGACGATCCGGCCACCGTGACGGTCATCGACCTGGTCAACCGCGAACTCGATGCGCTGGCGGCACCGGCCGATCCGACGGCCTGGCTGGCCGAACGGGTCTTCGCCGATCGCCAGCTGCCTCCCGGCGACCATGTTCGCTGGATCGGCACTGCGGACGAGCCGCACCTGTTCTGGAATGCCGAGACCGACCTGTGGGGGGCCGGGGTCCTGCTGGATCCGAGTGGGCCCGGTGATCCGAGCGCGCCGGAAGAGGGGGGAGCGGTCCCGCTCACCCTGGTGCTGCTCCCCGACGGGACGGCCACTCCGGACGCCACCGCCGTCCTGCCACCGGCCGGCGCCGGACCGCGCGTGGTGCTCGACCTGCGGGGGACCGGGGCATTGGCGGCGCGGCAGCGCAGCGGTGAGCGTGACTCGCTGCGTGGTCACGACTACAAGTTGCTCTGTGACCTGCTCTGGTTGGGCGACAGCCTCGCTGCCGGGCGCGTCTTCGACCTGTGTCGGGCGATCGACGTGCTGACCGCCGACCGCGAGCTGCGGCGACGCTGGCCGGGTCTGGGAGAGGACTCCCCGGTGGAGCTGGTGAGCGTGGGGCGGCTGTCGCGCTGGTACGCCGAGTTGGCCGCCCGGGTCCATCCTCGGATCAGAGCCGTCCACCACGACGGTGCCGAGGTCTCCTCGATCGTCCCGGTGATCCGGTCGGCGTCGTGGGTCGAGGACGGCGACTCCTGGCAGGGACTCATCCCGGGAGCGGCCGGACTGCTCTGAACGAGTCGCACGGTCTTTCAACGAGTCGCACGGGCGCCGCGGATGCGCAACACTGGTGCCCTGCCGATCCCCGCAGGTCCCGTACCGAAGGAGGGCCCCACGTGGCTGTCACCCTGGCCGACATCGCCGGCGAACTCGGGCTGTCGACATCGACCGTCTCGCGAGCGTTGTCGAACCCGGACCTGGTCAACGACGCCACCCGGGAACGGGTCCAGGAAACGGCGCGCAAGCTGGGGTATGCCGGTCCCGGACTCGGTCGGCCCAGGGCCAACGCCGGGCGCGGGGTGATCGGGATGATGGTGCCCGACATCGTGAACCCGTTCTTCCCCCCGATCATCAAGGCGGCCCAGTCCCGGGCGCTGTCGAAGGGGCGGGCGATCATGCTCGCCGACCTGGACGAGCATCCCGATGACGAGCTCGGCCTGGCGCGGCTGCTGCGCGAGCGGGTCGACGGGCTGATCATGGTCTCGCCGCGTGCCTCCGACGAGGGCTTGGCCGAGTACGCCGAACTCGCCCCGGTGGTCTTCGTCAATCGCCTGGTCGACGGGCTGCCGAGCGTGGTGATCGACAACGCCGACGGGATGTACGAGGCCGTGGAGCACCTGGCGGCGTTGGGGCACCAGCGGATCGGCTACCTCAACGGACCCCGGCGCTCCTGGTCGAACCGGATGCGGCGCGATGCCGTGGTCGCGGCAGCCGAATCGCTCAAGGTCGAGCTCGAGGAGTTCGGGCCGTTCGAGCCGGAGGTGCAGTCCGGGGTCCGGGCGGCCGACCTGGTGGTCTCGGCCGGTGTCACCGGGGTGATCGCCTATGACGACATGATCGCGCTCGGGGTGATGGTGCGCCTGGCCGAGCGGGGGCTGCGGGTCGGTCCCGATGTCAGTGTGCTCGGCATCGACGATGCCCCGATGGCCGGGATGGCCTATCCGGCGCTGACCACCGTCCACGTCCCCGGCGTCGAGGCGGGACGGATCGCGGTCGACACCGTGCTCGACCAGATCGAGGGCCACCACACCGGGCGGCTGGTACGCCGCCTCGACACCCGTCTGGTGATCCGCAGCTCGACCCAGAGCCCCGCCTGAAACCAGGTTGCAGTCCGCCGCTGACATTGCAGCACGATTGCAGTAGAGTCCGGGCCATGACTTCTGACACCTCTGCTGCCCAGGTCGATCCGGTCCGTACCCTCACCGCCGGGGACCTCTCGGTCCGTGCCCACACCAGCGCCGAGGCGATGGGACGCGATGCCGCCCGTCAGGTGGCTGAGGTGCTGCGGGCGACGATCGCGGAGAAGGGTTCGGCCCGGGCCATCCTGGCCACCGGCAACTCCCAGTACCCGCTGATGGACGCTCTCGCCGCTCACCGCGAGGAGTACGGGATCGACTGGAGCAAGGTCACCGCCTTTCACATGGACGAGTACGTCGGGATCGACGCCGACCACACCGCCAGCTTCCGTCGCTGGATGCGCGAGCGGGTCGAGCAGCGACTCGGCGTGGGCGTGATGAACTACATCAACGGTGACTCCGGCGATGCCGAGGCCGAGTGCGCCCGCTACGAAGCCCTGCTGCGCGAGGCCCCCATCGACCTGACCTGCATGGGGATCGGGGAGAACGGCCACCTGGCCTTCAACGAGCCCCATGTCGCCAAGTTCGACGACCCGCGATGGGCCAATGTCATCACCCTGGACGAGACCTCCCGCAACCAGCAGGTCGGCGAGGGCCACTTCCCGGACTTCGACGCCGTACCCGCCGAGGCGATCTCGCTGAGCATCCCCGCGCTGCTGTCGGCCAGCACCGTGGTGGTCTGCGTCCCGGAGGCCCGCAAGGCCGATGCCGTGCACGCCACCCTGAACGACGAGATCAGCACCGCCTGCCCCGGCACGATCCTGCGACGTGCCCCGCAGGCCACCCTGTACCTCGACAACGAGTCCTCGGCCCGGATCTGAGACGGGCCACGCTCTCGGCGCGAGTAGGGAACAGTGACGCGCATGAGCTCCGTCGATCTCACCAACGCCGCTGCGGCCGCTGCCGCCCCCTTCGAGGATCGGCCCCGCCCCGCGGGCGCCCAGTCGGTGCGCCACCTGCGCTTCGAGCCCCGCGACCAGGTCCGGATCGGCCTGATCGGCACCGGCGTCCGTCAGGGTGGGCTGGTCCGAAGCCTGGCCCCGGTGCCCAACGCCGAGGTGGTGGCCATCGCCGATCCGGCCCCCGAGGCGGCCCGGTCGATGGTCGAGCGACTCGTCGACCTCGGCAAGCCCGAGCCTGCGGTGCACACCGGTGATGACGCCGTCGACGACCTGCTCGGACGTGATGACGTCGACCTGGTGCTGATCGCGACGCCGTGGACCAGCCACACCCCGCTGGCGGTGCGGGCCATGAAGGCCGGCAAGCATGTCGGCCTCGAGGTCCCCGCAGCGGTCACCATGGAGGACTGCTGGGACCTGGTCGATGCCAGCGAGCAGACCCAGCGCCACTGCGTGATCCTGGAGAACTGCTGCTACGGCCGTACCGAGCTGTTCGCCCTCAACCTGGTCCGGGCCGGTGCGCTGGGGCAGTTGTTGCACGCCGAGTGCTCCTACACCCACGACCTGCGCGACATGCTGACCAAGGACCAGCCGTGGCGGCGCCAGGCTCACATCGACCACGACGGCAACCTGTACCCGACCCACGGGCTCGGTCCGGTCGCCTCGTACTTCGACATCAACCGTGGAGACCGCTTCACCCGGTTGGTCTCGATGGGCTCGCCCAGCCTCGGCCTGCAGGAGTACCGCGCCAAGCACGTGCCCGAGGGTGATCCTCGCCACGACGAGGACTACCGCTGTGCCGACATCAACACCTCACTGATCCAGACCGAGCAGGGTCGCAGCATCGTGCTGCAGCACCAGGTGGTCGGACCACGCCCGTACGACCGGCGCAACCAGGTCGTGGGCACCAACGGGATCTTCACCGACTACCCGCCCCGGATCTTCCTCGAGGAGGACCCGGTGCACGGCACCGTGAACGGCAATGCCGGAGCCCGTGGCGGCGGCCACGTCGAGTACAGCGAGATCGATCCGTACCTGGACGCCTGGGAGCACCAGCTGTGGAGCCAGGAGCACGAGGCGGCGCGCAAGTCCGGTGGTCACGGCGGGATGGACTACCTGATGCTGCTGCGGCTGGTCGAGACCATGCGGGCCGGCGAGGTCCCTGAGATGGACGTCTACGACGCCGCCGCCTGGTCGGCGCCGACGCCGCTCAGCGAGTGGTCGGTCGCCAACGCGAACGCACCGGTCGACTTCCCCGACTTCACCCGCGGGGACTGGGCCGAGAAGCGGTCCGGGATCAACTGATCCCGGTCAGTGTTGGGCCAGTCAGTGTTGGGCCAACCAGTCCTTGCCGACGTCCTCCTGGATCTTCAGGCCCTCCAGGATGGCCGGCGCTGCCGACTGCTCCAGCTTCTTGCCCAGCAAGGGGATGTTGACCTTCAGGTCGGCGGCCACCGACACCACCGAGCCCGCCCCGCCGGGTGCCAGTGAGGCGGTGCCGGTCATGGTCATCGGCTGGCCGGGGACGGAGAGGGTGAGGCGAGCCGTGCGGGCACCCTGCGGGTCCGCGTCGCCCCAGGCCACCTCCTCGACGATCGTCAGGCTCGCCCCGGTGAACTTCCGGGCCTGCTCCGGAGCCGGCAGCTCACGGCGACTGCGCGTGGTGCTGCCCTGGACCGAGCACTCGTACGAGAGGGCGTGGCTGGCAACGCAGACCTGCTCCAGGTAGCCCTGGTCGGTGAGCATCGTGAAGACCTGCTCAGGCGTGGCGGCGAACTCGGCGCGCGAGGTGATGTCCATGGCCCACATCCTTCCATGTCGGGTTAGGGTCGTGGTGTGAGTGTCGTTGACGAGGACAAGGCGACCAAGTTGTCGCGGATCGCTCATCTCGGGGCCGACCTGGCCGCGCGGATCGGCGCCGGACCGGACCAGGGTGAGGAGTTCCTCGCGCACTACTTCCGTCATGTCGACGCCGAGGAGGTCGTGGCCCGTCCCGACAGTGAGTTGTTGGGGATCGTCGGCGCCCACTACACCGCGGCGCTCACCCGCCCGGACGCCACCTCACATGTTTCGGTCTTCACTCCCCGTACCGCCGAGCACGGGTGGTCGGTGCACGGGGCGACGGTGGTCCACCTGGTCACCGACGACAAGCCCTTCCTGGTCGACACCGCGGTCATGGAGATCACCCGTCAGGGGTGGAGCGTCGGCGAGATCTACCACCCGCAGTTCGTGGTGGCCCGCGATGTCTCCGGTGCCCTGCAGCGCGTGCTGCACACGGCCGAGGCCGAGGGGGACCCGGCCGCGGTGGAGGAGTCCTGGATCCACATCGAGATCCTGCCCGGGACCGCCTCGGGATCGCTGGCCGAGCTGGAGAGCGGACTGCACCGGGTGCTGCGCGACGTCGACGAGGTCGTCGCCGACTGGGACAAGATGCGCCGACGGGCGACCGAGCTGGCCGAGACCCTCGACGGTGAGGACCGGGTCTTCCTGTCCTGGTTGGCCGAGGACAACTTCACCTTCCTCGGCTACCGGCACTACCTGGTCAACGACACCGCCACCGGCTACCAGCCCGATCCCGGCACCGGCCTGGGGATCCTGCGCTCGGACTCCGATCCCGAGGACTCCTTCCAGGCCTGGGATCCCGAGGCCACCCTCGCCCAGCGCCTGGTGGTGACCGAGGACAACTTCCGCTCCACGGTGCATCGCGACGCCTATGTCGACCACGTCGCCGTACGGACCTTCGACGAGCAGGGACGACTCACCGGGGAGCACCGCATCCTGGGCCTGTTCGGCGCGAGCGCCTACAACGAGTCGGTGTTCCGCCTGCCCCTGCTGCGGGTGAAGGCCCAACAGGTGCTGGCCGCCTCGGGCTACAGCCGGGCCAGCCACGGTGACCAGACCCTGCGGCTCGCGCTGGATGCCTTCCCTCGCGACGAACTCTTCCAGACCGAGGTCGACGAACTGGTCGAGACCGTGGAGCGGATCGCCCGGCTCAACGATCGACGCCAGGTCCGCCTGCTCGCCCGCCGCGACAGCTTCGGCCGGTTCTGGTCTTGCTTGGTCTTCCTGCCCCGCGACCGTTACACCACCGAGGTCCGCTCCCGGATCCAGACCGTCCTCGCCGAGCTCGCCGGTGGCCAGCACCCCGACGGGGCACCGACCGCCGACTGGACCGTCCAGGTCGGGGAGTCGGTGCTGGCTCGGTTGCACGTGGTGGTGCGGGCTCCCCGGGGACGGGAGGTGCCCGGTCTGGACGTCGCGGCTGCGGAGGAGGCGATCACCCGGGCGACCCGGACCTGGACCGACGACTTCGCCGACGAGCTCGCCCGCCGCGAGGCCGACACCGGCTTCATCCGGCTGGCCGCGTCGCTGCCGGAGGGCTACAAGGAGGACTTCTCCGCCCACCAGGCCTTGCTGGATCTGTCGGCACTGGCCGACACACCGGCCTCCGAACCCGGCCGTCCCGCGACGATCCGGCTCGCCCTGTACGCCCCCGAGGTCGAGCGTGACCAGGCCGACCTGCGCCTGAAGGTGTTCTGCCGCGATGCGACACTGTCGCTCTCGCAGGTGTTGCCCCATCTGAGCGCCCTCGGCGTCGACGTGATCGACGAGCGTCCCTACGACCTGACCGAGTCGTGGGGGCAGTGCCACATCTACGACTTCGGGCTGCGCGTCCCGGCAGGCCGTGACACGGTGGCCACCGACTGGACGCCGGCAGCCCGCGAGCGCTTCATGGACGCATTCCAAGCCTCCTGGACCGGTGCCGCCGAGCCGGACGAGTTCCAGGCGCTGGTGACCGCAGCGGCGATGGCGTGGGAGCAGGCTGCGGTGTTGCGGGCCTTCGGCCGTTACCTGCGTCAGGTGCGTCTGCCGTACAGCCAGACCTACATCGCCAGCGCCCTGCGGGCCAATCCCGACCTGGCGGCCCGTCTGGTCGAGCTCTTCGAGGTCACCTTCGACCCGTCCAGGGGCCTCGACGCCGCCGAACGGGACAGCCGTTCCGACGGGCTTGCGGACGAGTTGGTCGCCCTGCTGCGGGACGTGGCCAGCCTTGACCACGACCGGATCATCCGCACCTACCTGAGGGTCATCCGGGCCGTCGTCCGGACCAACGCCTACCTGTCCGGCCACCAGGCCTGGTCGTTCAAGCTGCTCCCGCAGCGCATCTCGGGGATCCCCGAACCGCGACCGGCGTACGAGATCTTCGTCTACTCGCCACGGGTCGAGGGTGTCCACCTGCGCTTCGGCGCGGTCGCCCGCGGTGGGCTGCGGTGGTCGGACCGTTCGGAGGACTACCGCACCGAGGTGCTGGGTCTGGTGAAGGCCCAGATGGTCAAGAACAGCGTGATCGTGCCCACCGGCGCCAAGGGCGGCTTCGTGGCCAAGTCCCTGCCGGACCCGTCCGACCGCGAGGCCTGGATGGCCGAGGGCATCGCCTGCTACCGGATCTTCATCAGCTCGCTGCTGGAGATCACCGACACCATGGTCGACGGTCAGGCCGTCGGCCCGGCCGGGGTGATCCGGCTCGACGGTGACGACCCGTACCTGGTGGTCGCCGCCGACAAGGGGACGGCGAGCTTCTCCGACATCGCCAACGAACTCGCGATCGAGCGCGACTTCTGGATGGGCGACGCCTTCGCCTCCGGCGGCTCGGCCGGCTACGACCACAAGGGCATGGGCATCACCGCCCGAGGTGCGTGGGTGTCGGTGCAGCGCCACTTCCGCGAGCTCGGGATCGACTGCCAGCAACAGGACTTCACCGCCGTCGGCATCGGCGACATGTCCGGCGACGTCTTCGGCAACGGGATGCTGCGCAGCCGCCACACCCGGCTGGTGGCTGCCTTCGACCACCGCCACATCTTCATCGACCCTGATCCCGACGCGGCCACCGGTTTTGCCGAGCGGCAGCGCCTGTTCGACCTGCCCCGTTCCAGTTGGGCCGACTACGACACCACGCTGATCAGCGAAGGGGGCGGCGTCTTCGACCGGCGGGTCAAGTCGATCCCGGTCACCGCGCAGATCCGCGAGGCCCTCGGCATCGACGACGAGGTCAGCGAGCTGGCCCCGGCAGAACTGATCCGGGCCGTGCTGACCGCGCCGGTCGACCTGCTGTGGAACGGTGGCATCGGGACCTACGTCAAGGCCCGCACCGAGTCCGACAGCCAGGTGGGCGACCGCAGCAACGACCCGGTTCGGGTGGACGGGGCCGACCTGCGGGTCCGCTGTGTCGGCGAGGGTGGCAACCTCGGGTTCACCCAACGGGGACGGATCGAGTACGCCCGCGCCGGTGGCCTGATCAACACCGACTTCATCGACAACTCCGCCGGGGTGGACACCTCCGACCACGAGGTCAACATCAAGGTGCTGCTGGCACCCCAGGTCCGGGCCGGCGCCCTGGGCCTGCCCGAGCGTGACGCGTTGCTGGAGTCCATGACCGACGAGGTCGCCGAGTTGGTGCTGCAGCACAACTACGACCAGAACCTGGCTCTGGCCAATGCCGCGGCCCAGTCGGCCAGCATGGCCGGGGTCCACGAGGAGTGGATGCGCCAGCTCGAGCAGTCGGCCCACCTGAACCGGGCGCTGGAGGACCTGCCGCTGACCGAGGAGTTCGCCCAGCGGCGCGCGACCAACGCCGGGTTGACCAGCCCTGAGTTGGCGGTGCTGCTGTCGTACACCAAGATCCGGCTGGCCGAGCAGGTGCTCGACAGTGATCTGCCCGACGACCCGTGGCTGGCCGATCGTCTGGTCCACTACTTCCCGGCACCGCTGCAGCAACGCTGGACCGAGGCGATGGGCGAGCACCCCCTGCACCGCGAGATCATCACCACCGGGGTGGTCAGCGACTTCGTCAACCGGGCCGGCATCACCTGCCAGTACCGGATCGGCGCCGAGACCGGAGCGTCGCCGACCGATGTCATCCGTGCGCACCTGGTGGCCCGCGAGGTCGTCGGCGCCGATGAGCTCGACCGGCAGCTGGTGGAGCTGGACCACCGGATCCCGTCCCAGGCCCAGACCCGGATGCGGCTGGAGGTCCGGACCCTGGTCGAGCGCGCGACCCGGTGGTTCGCCGCGAACCTGAGCGCACCGATCGACATCGCCGCGGCCGTGGACGAGTTCGCCGAAGGGACCGCCCGCGTCATCGAGCAACTGCCGCAGTTGTTGGCCGGGGACCTCGCCGAGGCCCACATCGAGCGTCGTGACGACCTGGTGGCCCTGGGCACCCCGGCCGATCTGGCGTCCCGGATCGCCCTGCTGCCCGAGACCTTCCCCGCCCTGGTGATCTGCCGGATCGCCAAGGAGACCGGGGTCGAGGTCGACCGGGTGGCGGAGAACCTGTTCGAGGTCACCGACCTGCTCGGCCTGGACGAGGTGCTGCGCTCGATCATCCGCCTGCCGCGGGCCGACTGGTGGGACCGGATGGCCCGGGCAGCGCTGCGTGACGACCTGCATGCCGTACGAGCCACCCTGACCCGTCAGGCGCTGCTCATCGACGGCGGCCTGCCTGCCTGGCAGGGGGCCCACGCCGAGCAACTGGCCTCGGTCGGCGAACAACTCGACGACCTCGGAGGGGCCGAAGGAGCCGATCTGGCCCGGATGTCGGTGGCCCTGCGCATCGTACGGTCGTTGGTCGCATGAAGATCGACCTGCACACCCACTCCGTGGTGAGTGACGGCACGGACAGCCCCGAGGACCTGATCCGTACTGCCGTCCGAGCCGGGCTGGACGTCGTGGCGCTGACCGACCACGACACCGGTGACGGCTTGGACCGGGCTGCCCGGACCGCCGACGAGGTGGGCATCGGGTTCCTGGCCGGGATGGAGATGTCGACCGCTCACGAGGGCCACAGCGTGCACCTGCTCGCCTACGGCGCCGACCTGGACCATCCGGACCTGGCCGGGGAACTGGTCCGGGTGCGTGAGGGTCGCAGTGGGCGTCTGCGACCGGTGCTGGCGAAGCTGGCCGAGCTGGGGGCGCCGGTGAGCGAGGCGGAGGTGCAGGCCCAGGTGGGCGGCAGCCCGTCGGTGGGCCGGCCCCACATTGCCGATGCGTTGGTCGCGGCCGGGCACGTGGCCGATCGACGCGAGGCCTTCGACCGGTTCCTGGCCGACGGGGGACCGGCCCATGTGCCGCGGTATGCGACCGGACTGTTCGAAGCGGTCGAGTTGGTGGCCCGGGCTGGCGGGGTCAGCGTGCTGGCCCACCCGTGGGGACGCCACACCCGCCAGGTGCTCGACCTGGAGGTGTTCTCCCGCCTGGCGGAGGCCGGGCTGGCCGGCCTCGAGGTCGACCACCAGGACCATCCGATCGAGCTGCGCCGCGAGCTGCGCCGGATCGCGCGTCGACTGGACCTGCTGCCCACCGGCTCGAGTGACTACCACGGCACCGGCAAGCGTGACCACGACCTGGGGTGCAACACCACCGACCCGCAGGTGTACCGGGAGATCGTCGCGCGGATCGGCTGACCCGCGTGACGCTCGGTGTCAGGAGTCCGAGCCGGCCTTGCTGGCGGCCGGGGCCTGGTCGGACGAGCCGGAGGAACGACGACGACGGCGACGACGACGCCGCTGACCCTCGCCCGTGGCCTCGGGGCCGGCGTTGGCGGTCTCGGTCTTCTCCACCACGACGCCGTCACGGGTACGGCGGCGCTGGCGGTCGCGCGGGGGACGGGACTCGCGACGCGGACGCTCCCGGCCACCACGGTCGTCGGAGCGCTGCTGGGGCTGGGCCTCGACCAGGCGACCCTTGGCGTCCTTGGCGATGCCGAGGTCGTGGTACAGGTGCTCCGAGGTGGAGTACGTCTCCTGGGGATCGGCGAACGGCAGCCCGAGCGCCTTGTTGATCACCTTCCACCGGGTGGTGTCGGCCCAGTCGACGAAGGTGATCGCCACTCCGGAGGCACCCGCCCGCCCGGTGCGGCCGATGCGGTGGACGTAGGTCTTGTCGTCCTCGGGGCACTCGTGGTTGATCACGTGGGTGACGCCGCTGACGTCGATGCCACGGGCGGCGACGTCGGTGGCGACCAGGACGTCGACGCTGCCCTCACGGAAGCGCTTCAGCGCCTTCTCCCGGGCGGCCTGGTTGAGGTCACCGTGGATCGGGGCGGCGGCGAAGCCACGCTCGGCCAGGTCGTCGGCCAGGCGCTGCGCGGCACGCTTGGTCCGACAGAAGATCATGGCGCGGTCGCGACCCTCGGCCTGCAGGATGCGGGCAACGACCTCGGGCTTGTCGAGGTCGTGGGCCTGGTAGACGAACTGGGCCGTCGCCGGGACGGTCTGCTCCTCACCGGAGGACTCTGCGCGGATGTTGACCGGATGGCGCAGGTGGCGCCGGGCCAGCGACACGATGGCCGACGGCATGGTCGCGGAGAAGAGCATGGTCTGGCGCAGCTCGGGGGTCTTGGCCAGGATGCGCTCGACATCGGGCAGGAAGCCTAGGTCGAGCATCTCGTCGGCCTCGTCGAGCACGACCACCTTGATGTGGCTCAGGTCGAGCGCGCCACGGTCGGCCAGGTCGAGCAGGCGGCCCGGGGTGCCGACCACGATCTCCACACCGGTGGCCAGGGCGTCCAGCTGCGGCTCGTAGCCGACGCCGCCGTACACGCTGACCAGCCGGGCCTTGCGCTTGGTCGAGGCGGTGATCAGGTCGTTGCTGACCTGGCTGGCGAGCTCGCGGGTCGGTGCGACGACCAGGGCCTGCGGTTTGCCGGGGGCGGCCTGGACCTCGTAGTCACGGTCGGCCGGGACCACGATGCGCTGCAGCAGGGTGATGCCGAAGGCCAGGGTCTTGCCGGTGCCGGTGCGGGCCTGGCCGATCATGTCGGTGCCGGTGATGGCGATCGGGATGGCCATCGCCTGGATGGGGAACGGGTGGGTGATGCCGACGGCGCCCAGGGCGTCCACGATGTCGGGCATCACGCCGAGATCGGCGAAGGTCTGCGGGAGGGGGGTGGACTCGGTGTCGGTCGAGCCGCTGTCCGGGCTCGTTGCTTCGTGGCTCAGGATTCTGCCTCTTCATGTGCCGGGCGCTCTGTGGGCCCGGGTGCGGGACGTCTGCTCCCAGCGGCCGCCGCACGACCACGGGGTCGGGCGCCGCGCGTCGGAACAGGACGCGTACTGCGTACCCCCCGAGTCTAGCGGGTCGGTGAGCGATCCACGGGACCCGGTCGGTCTAGGGTGGCTCCATGACCAGTCCTGATGCCGCATCGTCGCCCGGGAAGGCGCCCGCACTCACCCGATTCGTGGGCCTGCTCGCCGTTGCGGAGATGGCTGCGGTCGAGCAGATCGGCCGGGCCGCCGGCCATGCCCCGGACTTCGCCACCCGCCGCGTCCTGATGGACCTGGTCGCCGAACGGGCGGCGCGCTATCGCGCCCTGGTCGACATCATCACCGATGCCGGTGCCGACCCGGCCGAGGTGATGCAGGGCCAGCAGGAACCGCTGGTCGCCTTCCACGACCACACCGAGGCCTCGACCTGGGGTGAGCACCTGGTGAAGTTGACCGCCGGGGTGGCGATCTCGCACGATCTGGGCGTGGAGGCCGAACCCCGGGCCACGGGGGCGATCGCCGAGGTGTTGACCGTCGCCGAGGACGACTCCACCCAGAGCTACCTGAGCGATGCGCTGCAGCAGTTGCTGTCGCGGGACCCGTCCCAGGTGGGCCGGCTGTCGCTGTGGGCCCGACGGCTCTCGGCCGAGGCCCTCACCCGGGCCCAGACCGTGGTGGCCGAGGATGAGGCCATGGCCGAGTTCCTCGCTCCGCGAGGCGAGCACGGACCCGATCTGGCAGCACTGACGGCGGTCTTCAGCCGGATGTTGCAGCAGCACAACCAGCGGATGGCCGATCTGGGGCTGAAGTTGTGAGCCGGCCCCGGCGGCTCAGCCATGAACTGTTGCCGGTGCCCGGCGGCCGGGTCGGGCTGTGGACCAAGGGATCAGGGCCCGATGTGGTCGTGGTGCACGGCAGCGGACTGGCGGCCCGCGACTATCGCCTGCTGTTGCAGGCCCTCTGCCAGGACTTCACCGTCCACCTGTACGACCGGCGTGGCCGGGGCGGCTCCAGCGACAACGGGATCTCCTACTCGGTCCGTACGGAGGTGTCCGACCTGGCCGCGGTGATGGCGGCGACCGGCTCGCGTCGGGTGTTCGGACACGCGTACGGCGGCTTCGTGGCCCTGCAGGCGGCCCGTGAGCACGACTGGGACCGGGTCGTCACGTATGACGCCGCGGTCTCGATCGACCGGGACACCCCGGACTGGTGGGTGGGCGACTTCGAGGAAGCCGTTGCGGCCGGCGACCACGGCCGGGCCGCCGCCCTGCTGGTGAAGGGCCTGGACCTGGTGCCGGTGGTGAGCCGGATCCCCCTGTCGCTGGGGACGCCCATCGGGCGGATCTATGCGGCCAGTCCCTTCGGCAAGGACTGGAACAGCCGGGCCGGAGCGACCCTGGCCGAGGTGGGGGAGGTGCTGAGCCACGACGGGCCGGCCACCGACTACGCCGGCATCACCGCGCGGACCACGCTGTGCGTGGGCGGTGCCTCGGCACCGTGGTTCCGACGCAGCGCCGAGGCCATCCTGCCGGTGTTGCCGGACGGACGGATGGTGGCGGTGCTCAGCGGTTTGGGCCACGATGCCGCCCAACGGGCACCGAAACGGCTGGTGCGTGAGTTGGTCGACGCCCTGACCTGAGCCCTGAGGGGCGCGCTCGACTCAGACGGCGCCGAAGCCGACCGGGCGAGCGTTCTCGTCGCCGATCTCGACGTAGCCGATGCCCGCGGCCGGGATCAGCACGGTACGACCCCGCTCACCGGAGAGGCGGAAGACGCCGTTGCTCTCGATGGCGTCCTGAAGGGACTTCTCGACCTGCTCGGCGCTGTCGCTGGTCTCCACGACGACCTCACGGCTGATCTGACGAACCCCGACCTTGATCTCCACCATGTGCTCCTGAACTCTGGGTGGGAGGCGAACTGACATCGACAAATCTGCCACACCGACCAAGGGCCGGTGCGGCCGGGCTCAGCCGAACGTCTCGAGCTCGTCCTCGGCGGCCTGCCGGATCACCATCCGGGTCCAGGCGCCCAGGTAGATCCGGTCGTCCGGGTCGAGCTCATGGCGCTGCCCGACCGGGATCGGATCCTCGGGCAGGCTGGAGAAGGCGCCGGCGACGTAGGTGCCGTTGGCCGAGTCGAGGTCCTCGATCCACCAACGGCGCCCGTCGGTGGTCAACTGGGCCTGGCGTCGGCTCGCTCCCGGATCACTGTCGCAGTCGACATCGGGATGGATGTTGCGGCTGCGGGACGGCCGACCCACCAGGTTGGACTTCTTGGTCAGCGGGACGATCGTCGGCAGACCGGGTGACGGCATCGGGTCCGGCGGCTCCTGCTGGCGGTACCAGTCGGGATCGACCCACAGCTCGGCGACCCACTGGAGACCGGGATCGTCAGCCTCGTCCTCGTCGGCCCCTTCAGCTTCGCCTTCGTCGGCCTGATCGTCGTCGGCCCGCTCCTCGGCAACCGCGTCGGGTTGGGGTTGCTCGGGTACGTCGGCCGCCTCCGGCTCAACCGGTTCGCTCACCACGGGTTCGTCGGGCTGGGGCTCCTCGGGCCCGTCGCTCACGGGAGTGTCCGTCGTGGGGATGTCGCTCTCCGGCTCGTCGATCTCGGCACCGTCGGCCCCGTAGGTCTCTGCCTCGTCGCCTTCTGCTTCATCGGTCCCGGCTTCATCGGCGGCCTCGTCGGCTCCGGCGTCGTCGGTCCCTGCCTCGTTCGTCTCGGGGCTCGGGGCGGGCTGGGACATGGCCGCGAACGGACTCACCCAGGGCCGCGGCATGGTGCCGGTGGTGAAGTCGTACCCGCAGGCCTCGCAGAACAACGCATTGGCGACGTTGTCGGTCTGGCAGTTGGGGCAGGCGATCCGCTGAGCGGCGGGCTCGGACGAAGCCGCGGACGCGGTCGGCTGCGCTGCACCGGAGGACGGGGCATCCATCGGGGTGCCGCAGATGTCGCAGTAGTCGTCGGACGCGGACTCGTGGCCGTCGGGACAGGTGCTCATGAACCCATCCTGCCGTATCAGCGGATGCGGGTCGTCTTGGTGGACGCGGTGTCGAGCGCCATCTCGTCCGCCTTGTCGACCGCACGCTTGAGCCGGACGGTGCCCTCCCGTTCGTCGGTGATGTCGACGACCTTGCGCAGCCGGGTGGTGGCCTCGGCGTTGCCGGTCTGGGCGGCGAGCTTGACTGCACGCCCGAGCTTGAGGGTCGCGGTGGCCTCGTCACCCATCGCCTTGGCCGCCAGGCCCTCCTGGATCGCCGAGGCCAGCTCGGTCTGACCGGTGTAGTGCGCGACCTCCGGGTTGATCCGAGCGGTCAGGGACTCGTCGCTGCTCCAGCGGGCCTTCACCAGGCCCTGGGCCTGGACCTGCCCGGCGATGGTGATCTGGATCCGCGCGGCCAGTTGCTCCTGCCCGACCGCCTTGGGGGCCAGCCGGACCTGGACGTGGTAGTCACGGGACTCGTCACCCCAGGCGCCGGTGGGATAGGCCGTGGTCAACGGATTGACCTGGACCGAGCGGGAGGTGAGGTCCTCGACCTGGGGCGAGACCTGCCGCACGAACTGCACCTGGGCCCCCTGAGGCGCCCACACCCGCAGCTCGGCGTCAGCCACACCGCGCCCCATGGCGGTCGACATGATGTTGGAGAACTCCTGGGCCATCAGCTGCGGATGGGGGATGATGTCGACCGTGCCGAGCAGGGCCTGGGCCACCTTGCGGATCTCCTCGACCTTCCACTGCACGCCCACGCCACGACAGTCACACTGGAACTCGCCGGTCGCCTCGGAGATCGCACGGTCCAGGTCCTCGGGACGCTCGTTGTGGTTCTCGCCGTCGGTCAGCAGGATGGCGTGCTTCTGTCCCAGCGAGGGGACCGAGGCGAAGAGCCGACGGGCCAGGGTCAGCCAGGTGCCGATCGCGGTGCCACCATCGGCCCGGAAGGTCTGGATCGACTGGATCGCCTGGAAGCGGGTGGTCGGATCCATCCGCACCATGCCGACACCGGCCCTGGCCGGGGGATAGGCCAGGTACGCCTGGTGGTTGCCGGCCACGATGGCGAACCAGGTGCCGTCGGTGATCTGCTCGACCGCGGCTCGGGCCGCCGTCTTGGCGGCCTCCATGTTCGACACACCCATCGAGCCCGAGGTGTCGACGATGATGATCTCGCCGGCATCACCTCCGCCGGTCCGTCCAGCCTGGCCGGCCCCGGTGCACTCGATGGTCACGATCGAGTTCACATCGGTGCCGCCGTCGGGCAGGAACTCGTTCTGGTAGACGGCGGCGCTGAAGGTGGCCATCAGGTGTCACACTCCCGAAAGGACGAACATGGCGGACAGGACGGAGCCAAGTATGCCTTCCGAGGGTCTCGTCACCGGCACTGGCGTGCCGCGAACGACCCGGCGATCCTGGCTGCAGGGATGAGGGTTCAGCTCGCGAACTCCCCGAAACGGGCCAGCGCGACGGTGATGTTGTCGCGCCCGCCCTGCTGGCGTGCCCAGCGCACCAGGGACACCGCCATCGAACGGATCCGCTGGTTGCCCGGGTTGCGACTGATCGCCTCGGCGAACAACTCGCCCAGGGCTTCTGGGGTCGACGCGTAGTTCCACAGGCCGTCGGTGCAGACCAACACCCAACCGCTGCCGGGCACCTGCCAGGTGCCGACGGTGGGGCTGAGGTCCGGGGCGTCACGCCCGATCCACTTGGTGATGGCGTGGGCCTGCGGCCCGTTCTCGGCGGTCTCACGGTCGATGCCCATCGCGATCCGGGCCTGGGCGACCGAGTCGTCGACCGACAGCAGGACGCTCTTGCCCGGGTCGTCGTCGATCCAGTAGACCCGCGAGTCGCCGATGTTGGCATGGACGACGGTGTCGCCGTCGAGCGCGGCGGCGGCGAAGGTGCACGACGGTGGGTTCGCCGAGTCCTCCTCGGTCTTGGCGATCACCGCGTTGTTGGCCTTGATGATCGCGTCGCCGAAGACCTCCTCCAGCGCGTCGGTGGTGGCGTCCTCGTCCGCCAGCCAGTCGTCGAGCACGTCGCGGGCGGTACGGGCTGCGGCCAACGAGGCCACATGCGAGTCGTCGGCATTGCTGACCCCGTCGCAGACGACCAGCACGGCCCGCCCACCGGCCTCCGGCTGGGCGCTGAGGGCCATCGCATCCTCGTTGCGGTGGTGACGCACCCCTCGGTCACAGACCCCGGCGACCCAGGACGCAGGGGCCTCACGGAAGTGGTCGCGCGGCGAAGGGGCCAGCGCACCGCACTCCTGGCAGTAGAGGTCGTCACCGACCACTCCGCCGCACTCGGCGCAGGGGTGGTGTCGCGCCGACGGTGCGGTGTCGTCGGTGGCCACCGGTGTGGTCGGCATCGGTGCGGTCGGGGTCAGGACCTGGCCGCAGGACTCGCAGTAGCCGGACCACCGTTCGATGTCGGCATCGCAGCGTGGGCAGGCGGTGGAGCCGTCGGCCCGCTCGGCGGCCGGCGGGGGAGCATCGACCACGATCTGGTCACCGCTCGGATAGCCCTGGAAGTCACCACCGGGATAGGCCTGGAAGTCACTGCTGCCCGGGTAGGCGGCGAAGTCGGCGTCACCCTCGTCGCCGGTCGGCGGGGCCACGGTGGTGTCATCGGCGCCGGCCCCGTCACTGGTGGCTGCGTCCGTGGTGGCCCCGTCCGTGGTGACCTCGTCCGTGGTGACCTCGTCGGCCTCCGTGTCCGGTGAGGTCTGGTCCGGCTCGTTGGGGGAATCAGTCATCGCAGTGTCCACCTTCTGATCTCATTTGCCTTGTCCACCAGCGCCACCCGGTCCTCACCCTTGCGGGTGGCCCGGGACAACGAACGATAGGTCTTCTCCAGCCCGTCGCGCAGGCCCCGCTCGGTGGCCGGGTGACCACCGATGGAGACCTTCGGCTTGTCGCCGCCCTTGCGGACGGTGGCCAGGGCCTGCTCCAGCACCGAGGCGGTCAGGCGCAACCGCTCGGTGTTGTCCAACCGCACCTGGGCGACCGTGTCGAGGGCCTCGGCGAGCGTCTCCAGGCCCTTGTTGGGTCGGGTCATGATCACCTGGGCCCGCAACCGGCGGGCCTCGGCGTAGGCGCGGCTCGTGGTGGGGACCAGGTCGAGGGCCTCGACGGCCCCGTCGACGTCGCCCTTGGCCTTGCGGATCCGTGCCATCCCGAACGCGGCGGGGGCGACGTAGTTCGCATCGGTGCTGGCGCAGATCCCGTACAGGTTCTCCGCGACGTCGGGCTCCTCGCCGCGCTCACAGGCCACCGCCAGGGCGAGCTTGGGTGCCAACTCGCCAGGCACCTGGCCGTAGACCGCGTTGAAGGCGAGCTGGGCCCTGACCCAGTCCTGGTGCTGCAGGGCCGCCAGACCGGTCATCCAGACCGCCTGCCACTCCCACGGGTCCTCGGCGAGCATGTCATTGGTGATGTGCTCGACCAGGTCAGGACGCTCCAGCTCCAGCGCGGTACGGGCCCGCGCCAGTTGCACCTCCGGCGAGCGTGCCGGGGCCCGGTCGAGCGCCTCCATCCGCTCGGTCGGGTCCTCGACCGAGACATTGGCCAGCCAGGCGAACTGGGGGTCGGTCGAGTCGGCCCGCAGATCGGGCAGCTGGTCCCAGGCCAACATCGACGAGGTGATGGCCGGTGTCTCGAACAGCACCGACGAGGCCGAGGTCAACGAGGTGCCGTCGGTCTGGGAGGCCACGACCTCACGCAGCACACCGAGCAGCTGCAGGCGCAGCTCGTCGGCCGAGGTGAACCGGTCCGCCGGATCGGGTGCGCAGCACTTCATCAGCAGCCGGTACAGCGAGTCGTACTGGGCGAAGACTGGCAACACGTCCGGGCCGGGCAGCTTGTCGACCCACCGGGACTGATAGCCACGGAACTCGGCGACCAGCACGACCAGGGTGCGCCCCAGGGTGTAGATGTCACTGGCGATCGACGGCCCCAGGGTGGCGACCTCCGGTGCCTGGTAGCCGATCGTGCCGTAGATGGCCGACTCGTGGTCGTCGATGCGGCGCACCCCGCCGAGGTCGATCAGCTTGACCGCGTCGCCGACCTGGATCAGGTTGTCCGGCTTGAAGTCGCAGTAGAGCAGCCCGAGGTCGTGCAGGTACTGGAACGCGGGCAACACCTCGAGGACGTAGGCGAGGGCCTGGTCGACCGGCAGCGGATCGTACAGCCCGGAGTTGGCCTCCATCCGATCCTTGAGCAGTTGCTTGAGGGAGGTGCCGCCGACGTACTCCATGACCGTGTAGCCGGCGCCGTCGTGGGTGACGAAGTTGTAGATCTCGACGATCAGCGGGTGCTCCACCTGGGCCAGGAACTGCTGCTCGGCGATCGCGGCGGCCATCGCATCGGCGTCACCGGCGTTGAGCAGGCCCTTCAGGACCACCCAGCGGTCCGACACGTTCTTGTCGCGGGCCAGGTAGATCCAGCCCAACCCACCGTGGGCCAGACAGCCCGCCACCTCGTACTGGCCGGCCACCAGCTCACCGGGCACCAGCTTCGGGTCGAACGAGTAGCGGTTGCGACAGTGGGGGCAGAACCCCTCGGTCCGGCCCGGCACACCGTCGCGGGAACGGCCGACCTCGGCACCGCAGGAGGGACAGTTGCGCTTGTCCTCGGGCACCACCGGGTCGCTCATCAGCGCCTTGGCCGGGTCGACCTGCGGGGCCGGTGGCACGGTGGTCAGCCCGACACCCAGCCGGGCGGTGCGGACCCGGCGCGACATCGAGCTCTCCCGACGGGTGGCACTGGTGCCGTCGCCGTGGGCTCGACGCGATCCCAACGCCATCGACTGCAGGGTCATCGACCCACGGGTCCGGGTGGACAGGTCGGCCGAGTCGTCGGCCGGGGTGGTGTACGCGGTGGAGCCCGCCGGAGCTCCGCAGTAGTCGCAGTAGCCGGTCTGGATCCGACCCGGGCAGCCCGGCTGGGAGCAGGGGGTGCCGTTGGCGATCGCCTGACCGCCGGCCGAGGTGGCCGGACGTGGGGGCGGGGTCGCGAGGCGCCCGGCCGGTCCGGCGCCGAGCGGGATGGCACTCGCCGGGGAACCGGCGGTCCGTGGACCGGGCGGCGGCACACTGGCGCCGGGACCCGGTGGCGGCGGAGGCGGGGTCGCGGTACTCGGGGCGGCAGCCTGGGCCTGGGCCACCATGCCCGGCGAGGAGGTGCCACCGGTGCCGGGCGAGCCGCAGACGTCGCAGTAGCCGTCGACGATCGATCCGGTGCATCCCGGGGTGCCACAACCGTTCATCGGGTGCCTCCGGTGGTGCCCGAGGAGGTCCCACGGCGGGACCGCCAGAAGGCCAGGCAGACCTGGTGGTACTCGACCAGGTGACGGCACAACGGCATCGGTGCCGGCGTCCGGTTCAGGGTCTCCAGGGCCATCGCGTGGGCCCGGACCACATCCGGCTGGTCGTCCAGGCCGTCGCGCTCGGACTCCACCCGTTGCTTCTCGAGGCGGGCGACCATCAGACGCCGCTCGTTGAGGGCCTGGGTGTAGGCCTCCTGGGCCATCGTCATGGCCTGGCCGACCCGGTCGAGCTTGGTGAGGTAGTCCTCGATCGCCTCGGCGGTGTTGGGGATCGGCCCGAGGGCCTCGACGTCGGGCACGGCGTAGCGGGGGGCGGGCACGACCGTACGGACGCACTGCTCGGCGAGCTTGTGCAGCGCGGTCTCCCGGCTCTCCAGGTCACTCACCCGTTCCCGTGCCGCCTGGACCTTGTCACGGGCCTCGCGCCGTTGCACGCCCCCGACGATGAGGTCACGTTCGAAGCGGGCGGCGTCCAACTCGAGCGGGCCGATCAGGCCGCCGACGTCGGCGCCGCGGCCCGCCTTCTCCGCGATCGTCTCGAGGCGACGCACCAGCCGGGCGAGGGTGCCCTGGGCGGTGGCGCGGGTGTGCGCCGGCTCCAGTCCGACCTGGTCACGGATCCGTTCCATCTGGGCCCGCAGGTCCTTGATGTGGCGGGCGTGCTCGTCGGCGGCCGGGTCGAGGGTGAGCCGCATCCGCAACTGCTGGACCAGGGCGTCGCTGAGTCGACAGGCCTCCGGCAGCGAGACCGTCAGTCCGCTGTTGAGCTCACTGGAGACCGTCGACTTGCCGAGCAGGGTCGGGTCGAGGGTGGTGTCCATCCGTCCCC